>CALDZZ010000057.1 GCA_937944075.1 uncultured Rhizobiaceae group bacterium | reverse complement strand
CCAGCGGGAAGTATCTAAGGTAAAGCTCTGCAAACTTTCCATTTTCATTTATCCGCTTGAGCGCATAGTTCATGGCTTCAGCCATTTCCGGCTTGTCCTTGGGTAGTGCAATTGAAAGCCCGTTTCCAAAATAATGGTTGGACTTGAACGCATCATCCAGGAAAACACAGCAATCTCTTGAGGCTGATGATGTCATCCAGAATGATAAAGATAGCGCATCTGAAAATATAGTATCGACCTCTCCTTGTTGCAACGCCTGAAAGGCTGCTTCCTTGGTGGCATAATTTTGTACGGTACGATTTGCGAATGCTTTCTTGAAATAGGCAGCGTGGGCAGAGCCCAGTATGACTCCGGTTTTCTTTCTGAAGATTGCATCATAGACCGGCGGCTGCAAACCACTGTCCTTGCGGGTTATGAAGCGACCCGGAATATGCAGGTAAGGTCTTGAAAACTGATATTTCGCACGGGTTTCAGCTGAGATGGAAATTCCTGCAATAATTGCCTCTCCCTCTCCTTTTTCAAGCGCCTCATCAAGCTCCTCCCATGGCAATGCCTGTATTTGGCAGCGGTTCAGCACTTCAAGTTCCTCACAAACGGCGCGAGCCAAATCAACATGAAATCCTGTCAGGCGCTTTTTACGGTCAATGAAGTTGAAGGGAGGGAAATCTGTTGTTGTCAAAAACCGCATTCGAGGCAAGTTCGACAAAACAGGTTTGAAGTAACGCTCATTTTTATACCAGAAGTTTGGAATAACCACGTCCTGAGCAAATGAAACACTACAGGAAGTAAGAATATATAATCCTAATGAAATAATTTTAATTAGCATTTTTTTATTCATTAGTATTAAATTCCACTATTGTTACTCAATAACAAGAAGTACTGTTTTAGTTCTGGGGTCATGTTTTGCGTTACGGGGCTGTTGATTTACAATCTCCAACTGATGATAGCGGTTTTATCATACAAAAGCCGACCCCCAAATCTGTACCACCCCAATTCTACAAACCGGAGCAGTTTTCGTACAAGCAAAGACTTCCGGCAGATTTATTAATACTCAATCGTTTCGGCATTGGCTATCCATATTTGAAAGCCGCCTGGAAATTATCGCAAAAGCACCAGATTGCGCCTGTCGATATTTTAATCAGAACCAAGATCATCACTTTTTCTACGTGGCTTGAAGCGCAGCAGATATTGCGTGAAGAGAGGGAGCTGGCAGAAACCAAGCGCAAGCAGGATAACTTTCTTCTGACACAGGCGATAACCAACCTGAATACCATGTTGCCGAACTATTCAGCCAAAAAGGTAATTACCTGGCAACAGGGTATTTTTCTAATCGTTTCAAGTGCGCTAATTGCCTGGCTGTTTCACAGTAATTATCAAAGCACATTTTTCTTTTGTTTTTTGTTTCTGGCAGCGTTTTACTCATTCAGCATTCTTCTACGCGGATACCTGCTTGCAAGTCTGGAACCCACCCCTCCGCCGGCTTCAGAACTAATCACGACCAGTGATAATGCCCTGCCCGTCTATTCCGTATTGGTGGCACTTTACAAGGAAGCCAATCAGATCGAAGGTCTGACACGCAGTCTGTACAAACTGGACTGGCCAAAAAACAAATTGGATATCAAGCTTATTTGTGAGGCTGACGATCATGAAACCATTACAGCGATTGTCGATGCAAATCTGCCACCCTGTTTTGAATTGATTGTTGTGCCACCCGCCCAACCCAGAACCAAGCCCAAAGCCCTAAACTTTGCACTCCCGCTTTGTCGAGGAGAGTATGTTGTTTTGTACGATGCAGAAGACCACCCGTCTCCTGGTCAGTTGCGGGAGGCTTATGCAACCTTTCAAACAGAACCTGAAAACCTTGCCTGCGTTCAAGCACCCTTGCACATTCACAACCTGAAGCAAAACTGGCTGACTGCGATGTTTGCCATTGAGTATTACACATTGTTTAACGGCATTCTGCCAGTACTTGCCAAATGGAAAGTGCCGGTCCCGCTTGGGGGCACATCTAACCATTTCAAAATCAGGATTTTGAAAAATATAGGTGCGTGGGATCCATACAATATGACCGAAGATGCGGATTTGGGTATTCGCCTATTTCGTGAAGGCTATCGCTGTAAAACGATATCGCTGCCAACCTATGAGGAAGCGCCTCCCAAACTGATGCCCTGGATTAAGCAACGAACACGGTGGTTAAAGGGCTGGATGCAAACAGTGTTGGTTCACAACAGAAATCCGGTTCATTTTATTTCAGACACCGGCATGAAAAATGCCATTGCATTTCATGTTTTGCTTACATCGATCATCATATCTTCGCTGATACACCCGTTTTTCATTCTGTTTTCAGTCTGGCAATTGCTGAACCTGGGCGTTTTAGTTTCCACTAATATTGATGCAATCATCATTGCTACCAGTGTTTTTAATCTGGTTGGCGGTTATACAACTTATGCATTGCTCGCCTATGGTGTGTTACGCACAACACGGCACAAATCGAGTTCATTATTGATTTTTACCTTACCGTTGTACTGGCTGTTGATTTCGATCGCCGGTTGGCGTGCGCTTATTCATATTATTGTGAAGCCGCACGAATGGGAAAAAACACCTCATGGCCTCGCAGTATAATAATTTTAGGCTATACTGGCGTAATACAATTCACAACCTGAGTGAGTGCATCTGTGAAGAACAGCTTCTATGCCCTATTTTCATGCCTGTTAGCGATTACCTCTATGGGTATTACGCCAGGCTTTGCGCCTGTTGAAGCGCATGCAGATTGCAATGATGACGGTGGTCCATTCGTTGACTGGAAAAACTGTCGCAAACGCAACCTTATTATGGATAACAGCAATTTCAGTTCAGCGGATTTTACAAGAGTTGATTTCAGCGCCTCCGATTTGCGAAATTCCAATTTCACAAATGCGAATTTTTACAAAACCAACCTGATGCGCGCATCTATTGCAGGATCTAATGCCAAAGACGCCAATTTTCAAAGTGTACTGGGTTCCCGTACAGACTTTAGCCGTGGCAATTATGAAGGTGCCAATTTTGCAAAGGCAGAAATCAATCGCTCGAACTTTTCAAACTCCAACCTGAAGAATGCAAATCTTTCAAAAGCAGACTTCAGCCGTGTAAACTTTTTCAATGCCAATATGGAAGGTGTTAATCTGTATGCTTCCAATTTGTCCAGAGCCAACCTTACCGAGGTGATCATTGATGAAAAGTTCAACCTGACAAATGCATTTCTGTTTCGCACAAATATCGAAGGTCTCGACTTATCCATGGTCAAGCTCGAACAATGGCAAATCAATCTTTCCTGCGGAAACAAGAATACCATATTGCCCGATAATCTGACGAAGCCTGCTCATTGGCCGTGCAGTTCTGAAGAAGGATAAATTCGATTTATCGTTCAAAACAGACTTGGCCAAAAAGCCCATCTGCAGTTCTTGGATTTTGTATTAACTCTTGAAATGCTTTGAAAGTTTCAGACCCTGTGCCTGATAGTTTGATCCAAGGTCTGTTCCATAAAGCTGGGCTGGTTTTTCAAGCATGTGCTCATAAACCAGGCTGCCGACAATTTGATCGTGTTCAAGTATGAAGGGAACATCATGGCTTCTCACTTCAAGAACAGCACGCGAACCTGCACCTCCTGCGTGGGCATGGCCAAAGCCTGGATCAAAAAAACCTGCATAGTGAACACGAAACTCGCCTACAAGCGTGTCATAAGGCACCATTTCAGCCGCATATAAAGGCGGTACGTGGACTGCCTCATTGGAAACAAGAATATAAAACTCGTCGGGATCAAGAACGATATCCTGTGTTCCATGGTTATAGATAGGTTCCCAAAAGTCCACGACGGCATGCTGTGCCTTTTTGTCGACATCCACTAGCCCGGTATGGCGTTTGCCACGATAGCCGACAAGACCATTTTCATCGCCTTTTAAGTCTATCGACATGCCAATGCCACCACTTCTGATGACCGGCTCTGATCTTGCCACAAGTGTTTCTGTATTATGCAGCGCCAGCAGTTCTGTGTCATTTAAAACAGAACGCCCTTTTCTGAACCTGATTTGGGAAAGCCTTGAACCGGTTCTCACCACAATTGGAAAAGTCATCGGACTGACTTCCAGGTAAAGTGTTCCCTTGTAGCCTGCCGGAATTTGATCAAAGGATTGAGTTTCATCAACAATGACGCGCGTGAATATATCAAGACGTCCTGTTGAGCTTTTCGGGTTGGCAGAAGCTTCAATATCACTTGGCAGGGCCAGGCTTTCGATTAATGGTACAAGATAGACGCAGCCAGTTTCCAGAATGGCACCTTCGGTTAAATCAAGTTCATGCAGTTTGAAGCGCTCAAGTTTTTTTTCAACAGATTGCCCTTTTCCCGGAAGAAAGGATGCCCGTACGCGGTAAGCCTTTTTGCCAAGACGAAGATCAAGACTGGCTGGCTGCACCTGGTCATCATCAAAGGCAATATCTGCGATGATGCTTTTGTCAGCGTGCAGTTTTTCAATACCAGCGTCTGATAAAATACCTGATGTGCGTGCCATTTGTTGAACCATATTAAAAATTCACTTTCTACTAGATAAAACGAAGTTTGATTGACTGAAAGGGCAAGATGCAGTAACACACATCTAATAGTGGTGATTTGGGCCGGCCGGCTTGCAGCCACTTTAAAAAAGTTGCTAAAGGGCCGATTTTGTGGATTACCACCCGCACTTGAGGAACCAGAACGCAACTTGCATTCTGGTTTTTTTATTTGGAGTATCAAATTGTCCTCAAGCAAAAATTGGCGCCCGGCTACCAAACTCATTCACAGTGGCACTTCCAGAAGTCAGCACGGGGAAACCTCCGAGGCACTTTTCCTGACACAAGGCTATTTGTACGATAGCGCAGAGGCTGCCGAAGCCCGTTTCAATGGAGATGAAGCCGGGTTTATTTATTCGCGCTATGGAAATCCGACTGTCGACATGTTTGAAAAACGCATGTGCGAAATTGAAGGCGCGGAGGCGGCACGGGCGACAGCATCGGGAATGGCAGCCGTTGCAGCTTCGATTGCCTGTCAGGTGAAGGCTGGTGATCATGTGATCGCTGCCAAAGCGCTTTTTGGCTCATGTCGGTGGATTGTAGAGACACTCATGCCGCAATATGGCGTTGAATTTTCACTGGTCGATGGCAAAGACATCAACGCATGGAAGGCAGCCGTCAAGCCAAACACGACAGTTTTCTTTCTGGAAAGTCCTACCAACCCAACACTTGAACTGGTTGACATCAAGGCAGTGGCTGACCTGGCCCACGAAAATGGTGCCGTGCTGATTGTAGACAATGTTTTTGCCACGCCACTGCATCAAAGCCCGATGGAACTGGGTGCAGATATTGTGATGTATTCAACCACAAAACATATTGATGGCCAGGGGCGTTGCCTGGGCGGGATAATCCTGGGCAGTGAGGAATGGGTAAACGAACACTTGCATGAATATTTCCGTCATACGGGGCCAAGCATGAGCCCATTTAATGCCTGGAACTTTCTCAAGGGACTTGAGACCCTTTCCATTCGGGTCAACCAACAGACTGCCAGCGCTGGCATGATTGCCGACTTGATTGCTGATAACACATGCATCAACAAAATGATTTATCCTGGCCATGAAAGCCATCCCCAGGCCGAACTTGCCCAAAGGCAAATGAGAGGCGGCTCTACCATGCTTGCCTTTGAGGTTAAGGGGGGAAAGGAAAAGGCATTCAAATTCATCAATGCCCTTGAGACAATACAGATCTCCAATAATCTGGGCGATGCAAAAAGCCTGATTACGCATCCTGCCACAACGACCCACAAGAACCTTTCTGATGAGGACCGTGACGAACTCGGCATTTCAGATGGCATGATAAGACTTTCAGTCGGACTGGAAGACAGCGCTGATCTCATCGAGGATATTGAACAGGCCTTGTCCGTGGCACAATAAACAGATGCGATGAAAGACAATTGAGTGTTTGGGTTGCATGCAAAATCATGCTAATGCTTCGGATGGTATTGCGAGGCATCAATCGACATGTTCAAGGCTACAACATACGGCGTTACAGTGACGGTAATGCCCGTTTATATCGACGAACGATCCAACCCACAAAACTCCGAGTATTTTTGGGCTTATCGCGTTTCGATCAGAAATAACTCAGGCAATACGCTACAACTCATTTCAAGATACTGGTATATCACAGATAGCAACGGACACATTGAAGAAGTGCGTGGAGAAGGAGTGGTTGGTGAACAGCCATATCTTGAAGATGGTCAGGAATATACCTACTCCAGCGGCTGTCCGCTAACGGCACCCTCCGGTATCATGGTGGGTCATTACACGATGCAAAACGATCAGGGCGCTCAAATCGAGGTATCCATTCCAGCCTTTCCGCTGGATCTGCCAGATCTTGACCCGAGCATAAATTGAAGGCCTTTCTCGAATGATTGCCAGTCTTCGTCCCATATTCCTGATTGTTGGCATGTTGATTGCCACCCTGGGTGGTGCAATGTTTCTGCCGGCACTGGCTGACTACTTTTCAGATAATGACGACTGGGAAGTCTTTGCCTTTACTGGCTCTCTGGCGCTACTGATTGGTCTTGGTCTTTACTCAGGCGCACGAGGCACATCACAAGGCATGTCCACGAGACAGGCCTTTGTCATGACAACGGCTGTCTGGGTGGCACTGGTGACCTTTGGCTCAATTCCCTATTTGCTGTCAGGAGCTGTTCCCACCTTTACTGATGCATTTTTTGAATCCATGTCCGGGCTAACCACCACCGGATCAACTGTGATAACCAATCTCGATAGCCAGCCACCCGGAATTTTGTTGTGGCGTGGCATTCAACAATGGTTGGGTGGCTTGGGAATTATTGTGATGGCGGTTGCTGTTTTACCCATGTTGCAAATTGGTGGCATGCAACTCTTCAAGATTGAGGCTTTCGATACGGCAGAAAAAATCATGCCGCGAGCAACACAAATCTCCGGTGTGCTGACGCTGGTTTTCATCATCATCACAGCGATTTGCAGCATTGCCTATTTCTTTGCAGGCATGAGCCTGTTTGATGCAATAATTCATGCCATGACGACGGTGGCGACCGGAGGCTTTTCAACAAAGGATGCTTCCATGGGATATTTCGAAAGCCATTCCATACACATGATTTCAGTGACTTTCATGATCATGGGCTCCATACCCTTTATCCTCTATGTTCAGGCCACAAGGGGACAGCCTGAAAAGCTTTGGGAGAACACACAGGTACAAACCTTTTTTGCAATTCTTGCCGGCTGCACCCTGATTGCCTTTTTGTTGAATACACCCATTGAAGGGGAAACGACACAAACAAGAATTGTGGAAGCCTTGTTCAATGTCACTTCGGTTGTTACCGGCACCGGATATTCATCAACTGATTATGGACAATGGGCGCCGGGTGCCAATGCATTTTTCTTTGCTATCATGTTTATTGGTGGCTGTGCGGGATCCACCTCCTGTGGCATCAAGATTTTTCGTTTCCAGATCTTGTTTGAGACAGTAAAGCAGCACCTGAAACGAATTTTTTATCCAAACGGAATTTTTGTCATGCGATTCAATGGAGCTCATGTTGATGATGGCGTATCCACGGCTGTGATGAATTTCTTTGCTGTCTATTTTTTGCTGTTTGGCATTTTTGCAATTCTGCTTAATCTGACCGGGCTTGATTTTCTGACTTCCATGTCCGCTGCAGGAACCGCGATTTCCAATGTTGGCCCAGGTCTGGGCAGTACCATTGGTCCGGCGTCTACCTTTCAGGAACTCAACGATACTGCAAAGTGGATACTTTCAGCAGCCATGCTGGTCGGCAGGCTGGAACTGTTTACGGTGCTGGTGCTGTTCATGCCAAGATTCTGGAAAGCCTGAAAAACCTATCTAACTATCAGCTTATTCAGCAGCTTGTGTCACGTTGCGTCTTCGTCTGCGTTCACCAAATATTTTATCGATGGACCAACGAATATCATCGCCAATTCCGATAAAGGCAGGAACCAGGAACAGGACAATCAACGTTGCCAAGCCCAAACCAAAGACAATGGTTATTGCCATTGGCAGCAAAAACTGTGCTTGAAGGCTTTTTTCAAACATGAGTGGTACCAGTCCGCCGATGGTTGTAAGTGATGTGAGAAGCACAGCGCGCAGCCTGTCCCGGCTTGCGCCAATTGCAGCCTCATGCAGGGTTTCACCCTCATCCAGTCTTTCATCAAGACGGCTGACCAGAATAATGGAATCGTTGACCAGAATACCCGCAAGCCCCAAGAGACCAATGAATGAGAGGATCGTCAACTTGAAGCCAAGCACCCAGTGACCGACAACAGCACCCACCATCCCGAACGGGATAATCAGCATGATTGCTATCGGCCTGAAATAACTTCCAAACACCCAGGCAAGCACAATATAAATGACGGCAAGGGCTATGTAGATCCCCGTGGTTAAATCCGAGAAAGCTTTCTTGCGCTCTTCATCCTTGCCACCAAAGCGGTAGTCAACACCCATCTGATCCATGATTTGAGGCAGATTGCTGGCCAGCAATTCCTCAATCGCCTCATCGGTTGTGATGATATCCGTATTAAGATCTGCCGTGACAGAAACAATCGTCTTTCCATCTTCGCGCTGAATGGCGGAAAAGCCCTGCTTTTCTGTCAAACGAACAACTTCGCTCAAGGGCACAAATTCGCCCTGCGGGCTGCGTAATTCAAAGTTTCTGAGTTTATCGCCCCCCTTCTCGCGGGTCGTTCGGATGACGCGGATGGTGACTTCATCATCGCCTTTTGCAAATCGGCGTGGAATTGCACCATCAAAAGCATCCCTAACCTGACGTCCAACTTCGTCGATACTAAAACCGAGAGCTGCACCACGCGGCAAAAGCTCCATGATCAATTCAGGCTTTCCAAATGGCAAATCATCTGCAACACCAGATGCGCCGTTAATTGCCTGAATGATCGGAATGACTTTTGTTGACGCTTCTTTGAGAGTAGCGACATCACTTCCAATCAATTCAACATCAATATCGCGACCGGGAGGACCACCGCGCGATTCAAAAATGGCAATTCTTTTTGCGCCGGATAGTTTGGGAAGTGCCTTACGCCAGGCCCTTACGATATCCGGAGTCCGTATGGTTCTTATTTCAGAAGAGGTTAACTGCACACGCAGTTCAGCAAGATTATCTCCAACACTACGACCAGCGCTACCCAGTGTGGTAAACACTGCCTTGACCAGTTCTTCCTCACCATCGGTCAATTCTGTAGTTGCACGTTCCAGCGATTGTTCAACAGCATTAATGATCTCATAGGCGCGCGATTCCGGTATGCCTGCATTAAAGACCAGACGGGCACGAATGTTTTCTGCTTCGGGTGACGGGAAAAAGACAAATTTTACCTTCTCACCATTAATTGGGCCCAAGGCCAGTACCATCATGCTGGCAATCGCAATCGCCACAGTAACGTACCGCCAATTGAAAGACAGGCGAACCATCCAGTTAAACGGCCCGTCTCTGAATGCGTTGAAATGACGATCAAACCAATTTCTGAACCAGCCCTGATCATTGGGACCTCGGGCTTTTGGTGATATTTTTTTCAGCATCCAGAAAACAAGTTCAAACAAGGTTCCAACGAGCAAGGAACCAATGGTCACCATAAGGATAAACAGGGGTATTTGACCATTCTCATGGAGTTGCAACATTGGCTTGAGATACGGAATGCCGCCGACATCTATGGAGCCGGCAGATACCCGGTTAACAACCGCAATCAAGATGCCGCCGACGAGACCTGCAAAAAACATTTGCCGCCAAAAAGACCAGCGCCGTGCCGGTTTATGCTCCAGCGTATGCGCCAGATGCCCGGGCAGAATGAGAAAACACTCAATCAGACTGGCGATGATGACGGCAATGACAACATAGGGCATGACGCCCATGATCTGGCCAATGATGTCACCTATCAGCAACATGGGAGCAAAGGCAGCAATCGTGGTGATCATGGCTGCCATGACGGGTGTCAACATTCGCCCGGCACCATTTTCTGCTGCTTCAAACGGACCGTCACCTGCCTCAAAGCGTGATGCGGTATGCTCGCCAACCACGATGGCATCATCCACGATGATGCCCAGCATCATGATCATTGCAAAAAGTGTAATCATGTTGATGGTCTGCCCCATCAACAACATGAACCCAAGGGTGGCAAACATTGCTACCGGAATGCCTGCGGCTACCCAAAATGCAATGCGTGCATTCAAAAAGAGGAACAAGGTTGCTACAACCAGCACAAGCCCAAAGACACCGTTCCAGAAGAGAAGGGAAATGCGCTCCACAAGTGAATCTGCACGCACCTCATATTTCTTCAGTGTAATACCAGGTGGCATGACATTTTCAATTTCAGAAAGATATTGATCCAGTATGCGAGCCGTTTTCAGCGTATCGGCACTCAAAGCCCGTTCAACTGTAATCTGAATGGCAGGCTTGCCACCTGAAAGCCCTCGTGACTGGCCATCCTCGTAACCGGTAGTTATGGTTGCAATATCACCCAGCAGAACCTTTTCACCTGATGCAAAGGACTTGATTTCAATATTCTCGAGCTCGGATGGGTCTTCGGCATTTGCCAGTGCGCGTATCTGTTTTTCAACATCGCCTTTCAACTGGCCGGAAGGTGTATCGCGACTGTTTCCTGCAATAACGGCTGACACATCGGAAATGGAAAGTCCCAGACGTCTCAACTCTCTTTCGGAAATTTCCACCTGAAGTTCAACATCCCGCATACCCACAAAGGAGATCTTGTCGATACCACGCTCAATCAGATCGTCCCTGATTTTCTTGGCATAAATTCGCAAGGTACTTTCAGGCACGTCACCGGAAATGGAAAGTCGGGCAACGCGGTCAAAGAAGGATGCCTTTGAAACTTCGGGCTCATCAGCACCATCGGGAAGATTGGTGACTGCCTTTACCGCCGTATCAACATCTGCCAGAGCCTGTTGCATGTCGGCATCCGGAAGAAACTCCAATGAAATCGAACCTGCTCCTTCGCGTGCGTAGGAGATCATGTTGTCAACGCCATCAATGAAGCGCACTTCAGGCTCTATGATCTGCAGGATGTTTCGCTCGACGTCCTCTGCACTGGCACCAGACCAGGCAACTGAAACACGTACTTCCTGTCGTTCAACTGTAGGGAAAAACTGGGTATTTATTTTACTGATGGCAAAAATGCCGAAAATAACCATCAGGATCATGAGCAGGTTTGCAGCATTAGGATGGCGTGCAAACAGGCTGACAATGCCACCTCCCGGAATAGTACGTGCAATCATGATCTTTGCCTTATGGTTTGTTCAACACGTTTTGTGTTTTACTGCGCTGTCCCGGTTTGAGCTGTTTCCGGTGGTCTTACCTTCAGACCTTCGGAAATCTCTGCAATTCTTGTGACCAGAATTATGTCCCCGTCCTTGATTGCGCCATCAACAATGATGGCATCTCCGTCCCGGGCCAATACCTTGACGTTTCTGGCGGCAAGTTCGCCATCAATTGAAACATAAACCGTGTCGTTGTTATAAAGCGCTGTTTCAGGAATTCTGTAATTCCCTTCAAATGACTTGTCAGGAACAATAACCTCTACAAAGGCACCTGGGCGCAATGCGTTGTTTTCGATATTATCTGTAATGCTGGCAATAACCTCAACGCCGCCCCTGTCAGAAGTTATTTGGGCACTAATGCGCTCTATTGTTGCCCGGTAGCGAAACTCTTCTCCACCCACAACCCAGATGATTTCCACTTCACGGCCAATCACGCCCTGCTTGTCGGATTGTATGCGTCCAAAACGCTGGTCTGTCAGAGTGAAGCGAACATCCAGCTTGTCATCCCTGTACATTGAGACAACCATATCATTAACGCTGATAAGACGGCCTACGGCTGCATTATTTTCTCGTATCACACCGGTCATTGGCGCCAAGAGGGAAGTATCCTGCAAATTGCGCTCCGCCTCTACCACACCGCGCTCAGCGCGTGCCAATACAGCCTTCAACTGTTCGACGCGGGATTTCTGCACGATCAAATTAAGCTGACTTTGTTCAAGTGCCTGCGCACGCTGGCTTACAATAAGCTCACGTTCCTCGACGGCTCTCTCTGTTGCACTTCCACGATTTTTAAGCTGCTTTATTCTTTTCAGGTCGCTCTGCGCCAGCTTCAACTGTTCGCGAAGGCTGTTGATGCGGGCTTCTTCGACAGCAATAAGTGCTTCATTTTCTGAAACCCTTGCCCTTGTCTCAATGACTGTTGATTTGGCGCCGCTCATGGCCGTTTCAAAATTGAACTTGTCGACCTCGAAGAGCACCTCACCTTTTTCAACCCGGCCGCCCACCAGAAGGTTTGGGCTGACATTTACAATTTGCCCACCAACAAGCGATCTCAAATCAACTGTTTTGGCAGCTTGCACTTCACCATATACAACCATTGAGGGCTGATAATTGCCTGACTTTGCAACAACTGTATCAACTGTATAAACCGTTTTGAAGGGCGGGCGCTTTGATGGCACTTCCTTGGCTTCAATCATTCGGTTCATGAAAAAGTAGCCCCCATATAAGATGGCAGCCATCAGAATGAATTGAGAAAAAATCCGCAAAAACTTCACCAACCAGTAAAAAGCGCCTCTTTTTGCAGGTGCTTCTGCGGTTGTAGTCTCAAAATCGGGTTGTATTGCGTCAGTTTTTTGTAACATGGCTATCAGCTTATCCAATCCAGTCTATATAAGTATAGCAAAGAAGGATTTCGACAAGTTACAACTTTGTAATGCGGTAAACACGATTTGATTACACGCATCACCAATCAGTGAAAGTTAGCGCTTAAACCTCGTCCGCGGAAACTGTATAGGATGTATTGCAGAACTCACAAACCGTTGTGAAGCTTTCGTCCGGCTTGAGCGGCTTTTCAGGATCATCCTTGAATGTCTTGACAAGTCCGACAACTTTTTCGCGACTACAAGTGCATTTGTCCAGAACCTTTGTGCCTTCAAAAACCCGCACACCATGCTCATTAAACAACCGGTACAACAGGCGTTCAATGTTGATCTGTGGATCTGTCAATTCGTCATCGCCTATTGTATCCATCAGGGCAGAGGATTCGAGCCATGCATCATCTTCTGGATGGGTTTCCTGATCTTCATCTTCTGCACCGCTTGGCAAGTCCCTTTGCTTAATGCGGTCTTCTGAATCAGGGAAAAACTGGGTCAACACTCCGCCGGCACGCCAGCTGGTTTCCGTCTTGCTGCCATCTTCGGAGGCACGTAATATTTGTGCGACACCCAATTTGATACGGGTTGGAATTTGTTCCGACTGCAAAAAATACTGATGGGCAACCTCTTCAAGGGAAATGCCATCCAGTTTGACGATGCCCTGGTATCGCTGCATGTCTGCACCATGATCAATCGTCATTGCCATTATGCCCTCACCCAGCAAATCACGCGGACTGGTTTTCCCATCTTTCAACGCCTGCTCATAATCATCCTTGTTGTAGCGTGCATAAGCCCTGATTGAATCCGGAGTAGTATAATCCACAACCGCCAGTGAAACAGGCCCATCAGACTGTGTTTGCAGGATGAACTTGCCATCAAACTTTAATGAAGTGCCGAGCAAAACTGCTAGCGAAATCAATTCGCCCATCAGAAAGGCTATGTCTTGGGGGTAGTCATGCCGCTTCAAAATTGAATCCAGCATTGGCCCAAGATTCACCGCCCTGCCGCGAACATCAAGCGGCTCTACAGCAAAGGGGACAACGATATCATCGCCCACGAATTGATATTCAGAATCTTCCTGTTTCATTTTCTCTCAGCCGTTGATTGAATTAAATCTATTGGTACAAGTTTTATGTGTTCAGGCACCAGGCCAAAATGGCCTTTTGTGCATGTAATCGATTTTCCGCCTCATCAAACACAACCGATTGAGGACTATCAATGACACTGTCTGTGACTTCCTCACCTCTGTGCGCAGGCAGGCAATGCATGAAAATTGCTTCTTCACCTGCCTTCGACATCAATTCATCATTTACCTGGTAGGGCATGAAAGTATTGTGCCCGGAAGCCTCTTCCTCTGCCCCCATGGAAGTCCATGTATCGGTTACAACGCAATCAGCATCCTCCACCATTTGATGGGGGTCATGACCAAGCTTGATCCTGGCACCGCGCTCCTTGGCCCAGTCCAAATATTTGCTCTCAGGCTCATGGCCCTTGGGAACAGCGATATCCAGTTTATAGTCAAACACGCTGCTGGCCTCTATCAGCGAGTTGAGAACATTGTTGCCATCCCCAGTCCAGACAATTTTCTTGCCTTCGCAAGAACCCAGTTTTTCCTCGATCGTCATAACATCTGCCATAATCTGGCATGGATGGGTATCATCCGTCAGGCCGTTGATTACCGGAACCGTTGCATTCTCGGCCAGTTCCAGAACGCGCTCATGATTTGTTGTGCGGATCATGATTGCATCGACATAGCGGGAAAGAACCTTTGCCGTGTCTGATATGGTCTCACCACGCCCAAGCTGCATTTCAGAACCGGAAAGAATGATGGTTTCGCCACCCAGCTGGCGCATGCCCACATCAAATGAAACACGGGTTCGGGTCGATGGTTTGTCAAAGATCATGGCAAGCATTTTGCCATCGAGCGGTTTGTCGACATTGTCTGATTTTTTCATGGCATGCGCAGTCGCAATCATCTCTTTCAATGATTCCTTATCGACTCTTGAAATATCAAGAAAATGGCGAAGGGTCTGGGACATTTTTGATCAGGCTTTCTGAGCGGCTCTTACTGCATCAAAGGCGGCAATCATCTTCGTGCGAACGTCACGTATATCTTCATCCGTGATGACCAAGGGCGGCAGGATACGAATAACATTGTGCCCTGCAGCAACGGTCAGCAATCCTTCATCCCTCATGGCAGAAATCAGTTCAAGGTTGGTAACCCTGGCCTTCATGCCAATCAGCAAGCCCCTGCCACGGACATCTTCTACCAGATCGGGATATGTATCGACCAGCTCAGCAAGGGTTTGGCGGAAGGAGCGTGCCTTTTCATTGACACCTTCCATAAACCCATCTTCCAGAACAACATCAAGGACAGCATTGCCAATTGCCATAGCAAGCGGATTACCGCCAAAGGTTGATCCATGTGTTCCCATAACCATCGCGGCAGCAACCTCTTCCGTTGCCATCAGGGCGCCTACTGGAAAACCGGCACCAATGCCCTTTGCAATTGCCATCAAATCCGGCTCTACGCCATGCAATTGATGGGCAAACAGTTCACCGCATCGTCCAACACCTGTTTGCACTTCATCAAACATCAACAGGATGCCATGCTCGTCACACAACTCACGCAATCCTTGCATGCACTGGGAAGGTACTTCACGGATCCCACCCTCACCCTGAATGGGCTCAACCAGAATGGCTGCTGTCTTTTCATCAATCGCGGCCTTTAATGCATCATGATCACCAAAGGGCAAATTGATGAACCCCTGTGCTACCGGGCCAAAGCCCTCGATGTATTTGGCCTGACCACCGGCTGCGATGGTTGTCGTACTTCTGCCGTGAAAAGCACCTTCGAACGTAATGATGTTTACGCGTTCCGGATTGCCCTTGGCATAGTGATAACGACGGGCGTTCTTGATCGCCATTTCCATGGCCTCTACGCCTGAGTTCACAAAGAAAACCCGGTCTGCAAATGAATTGTCACAAAGCCTCTTGGCGAGTTTTGCCTGTCCGGGAATTTCAAACAGGTTCGAAAGATGCCAGATTTCTTCTGCCTGCTTTTTTAGGGTTTCCACAAGATGCGGGTGCCCGTGCCCCAGTGCGTTCACTGCAATGCCGGAAGTACAATCAAGATATTCGCGACCCTTGGTATCAATCAGCCTGCACCCTTTGGCACTTGCAAATTCGATAGGAGGTGGTGCGTAAATATCAAATGTGTTGTTTTCTTTTCCCATAGCAGTGTCTTTCCCGACCAAGGTATTATGCAGTACCCTTATTTTGTAAAAACAAAAAACCCGCCATCATGACGGGCCATTCAAATCTACTGAATACTAAAAACGATAGGCTGACAGAATAGTTTGTGGCTATTAATTGGTCAAGCTCCAAGAGTGAAGGATTTTAAGCCTTCGCAATAGCTGAAACCTGCCTGTTTCATGTTGTGTTCAAAAAGTGTCACAAGCAAAAGAATGCAATATCGATTCTGCTTTCCACAACTAAATGAAACCTGATTCCCTTAGCTGGGGATATTGTGAAAAAATGATTCGATCTTGCATTTGGACTCTTGTGCTGAGAGTCAACGCCTGTTTTATTCATCTCAGTTCTGAGTGGTATCAAGGCCTGTAGCGTATTGAGCAGGTAACATAATTATAACAAGTGGAAACGTTTGACCTCAAAATCTTATTTTGGGTACGGGGGCGGATTCTGCAAACTTCGGAGATAAACATCATATGTCCTGGACAGATGACAGAGTAGCTACACTTACCAAATTATGGGCGGATGGATTAAGTGCTAGTCAGATTGCAGCCGAATTGGGAGGCGTAACCAGAAACGCAGTGATTGGCAAAGTCCATAGACTTGGACTTTCCGGACGTGCCAAACCGGCAAGTTCCAGCGCGCGCAAAGTCAAGACCGCTGCTGCAAGAAGCAGTAACAGTTATAACGCTAGGCCAAGAGCCTTGAGGCCTACTGGCAGAACGGCGCCGAGCGTGCCATCAAGACCTGCCATTGAAGATATTCCGGTACCCGTTTCCAAGAAAATTCTTTTGGAACAATTGACCGACAAGACATGCAAGTGGCCGGATGGTGATCCTTCAACGGATGATTTTCACTTTTGCGGAAACAACACCAAGGAAGAAACGCCTTATTGTGAATATCATTGCCGAATGGCTTATCAGACAGTCACCGACCGCCGCCGCGTCAAGCGCGCCGCAAATGGCTAACAGTCTGATTTCAGACAACGCAATATCTTTGACACAAGACTAAACGGTCTCATGCAAATTTGTCATTGAATGAATAGCCCGATCCTCGCACAGTGCGGATCGGGTCTTTTTCTTTTCCACGGTTGATCGAACGACGAAGCCGTCCCACGTGGACATCGACCGTGCGTTCATCGACATAATTTTCTCGACCCCAAACGCCATCGAGTAATTGTTCGCGAGAAAACACCCGCCCTGGCGCCAGCATGAAAAACTCAAGCAGTTTGTATTCCTTTGGTCCGAGACGCACCTCGCGGTCATTTCTGTAAACACGATGCCTTTCACGATCAATTTCTATCTCGCCAATTACAAGTTTGGTAGAAACACTTGCAGGTTTTAAACGCCGCATCATGGCGTTTATTCTGGCCATGAGTTCAGGCACTGAAAATGGTTTTACAACAAAATCATCTGCACCGGTTGATAGTCCGCGCACCCGCTCGGATTCCTCGCTTCGCGCAGTCAACATGATGATGGGAAGGGTTGCAGTCTCTTCACGCAGTCTAGCGCGTCTGCATAATTCTATTCCGGAAAGGCCTGGCAACATCCAGTCCAATAGCAAAAGGTCCGGAATGGATTCCCTTAGCCTCAACTCTGCATCATCGCCCCTGTCCACGACTTCGACTTCATAACCTTCCGCCTCCAGATTATATCTAAGCAGTTCAGAGAGAGCTTCCTCATCTTCAACCACCATAACCTTGAGATGCATCGCCATCTTCCTTGTTTGCTGATTAAACTGGCTGGCTTGAACCTAGGATACATTCTCCGATGCAATATCGTATGAGCCGGTCACCATGTAATGAATTGTTTCTGCCAGGTTTGTCACATGGTCACCAATTCTTTCCATGTTTTTCGCGCAGAAAAGAAGATGCGTACAATAGGTGATGTTACGCGGATCTTCCATCATGTAGGTCAGCAACTCCCTGAAGAGCGAAGTGTAAAGACTGTCGATCTCATCGTCCCTGTCCCAGACTTCACGTGCCTTAACAATGTCTTTGACAGCATAGGCATCAAGTGCATCTTTTAACTGCTCCAACGATACATTGGTCAGATGCTGAAGCCCACGCAGAAGTTTTTTGGGTGGTAGATTGTCCTCAATCTGAAAGGCACGACGGGCAACGTTCTTGCCCAAATCACCAATGCGTTCAATATCGGTTGCCATGCGCAGAGCGCCGATGACCTCGCGCAAGTCAGCCGCCATCGGCTGGCGCTTTGCAATCAGCAAGACAACATGGTCGTCCACCTCCTGCTGTAATGCATCCAGAATTTTGTCATCTGCAACAACCGACTGGCCCAGCCCCTTGTCTGCGGTTACCAGCGCAGTCACGGAACGCGCGACCATGCTTTCTGCATTGCCACCCATTTCGGAAACCTTTTCCACGAGGTAGTTTAGATCTTCATCAAAAGCGCTGACTGTATGTTCGCTCATTTTTGCATGCCTGTCCTTTGTAAGCCGTGGCGGGCTGATTATCCGTAACGGCCGGTGATATAATCTTGTGTTTTCTGATCACTCGGATTTGTAAAAATAGTATCTGTCTCATCCACCTCAACCAGATGACCCAGGTGGAACATGGCGGTTTGTTGGGAGACACGTGCAGCCTGTTGCATGGAGTGCGTTACAATTACAATTGTGTAGTTTTCGCGCAGTTCATCTATCAGTTCCTCAACAATGGCTGTAGCAATCGGGTCGAGCGCCGAGCAGGGTTCATCCATCAAAATGACTTCCGGGCTCACTGCAATCGCGCGCGCAATGCAAAGGCGTTGCTGCTGTCCGCCAGACAAACCGGTACCAGGCTCGTGCAAGCGATCCTTCACCTCTTCGAAAAGACCGGCCCGCTGAAGGCTGTTGACAACGATTTCCTCAAGTTCGGTCTTGTTTCTCACAAGGCCGTGTATCTTGGGACCGTAACTCACATTTTCAAAGATCGATTTTGGAAAGGGGTTGGGTTTTTGAAATACCATTCCAACCCTTGCCCGCAATTCCACAACATCGATATCACGATGATAGATATCCTGATCATCCAGTCGGATATCACCAGACACACGGCAAATGTCAATTGTATCATTCATCCGGTTAAGACAACGCAGGAAAGTCGACTTGCCACACCCAGATGGTCCAATCAGAGCGGTCACCTGTTTGGCAGGAATATCAAGATTGACATCGAATAATGCCTGCTTCGCCCCATAGGAAACAGAGACATCCTTGCCAGACATTTTAATTTCAGATTTAGCCATTTAACTACGCAACTTCTCTTTTATCACATTCAATTTGTTTCATTCAGGCACTCAATTACCAGCGACGCTCAAAGCGTTTGCGCAACAGTACTGCCAATGCGTTCATCAAAACCAGAAATACCAACAAGACCATGATAGCGGCTGCGGTCTTTTGTTGGAAGCCCGGTTCTGGGAAGTCCGCCCACATATAAATTTGAACCGGCAAGACGGTAGCAGGATCAAAAATGCCTGCCGGAATATCAACTACAAATGCGACCATGCCTATCATCAACAGGGGCGCTGTTTCACCAAGTGCCTGCGCCATGCCAATAATCGTACCTGTCAAGATGCCCGGCATCGCTAGTGGCAGTACATGATGGAAAACAGACTGGATTTTTGAGGCTCCAACACCCAGTGCTGCTTCCCTGATAGAAGGCGGCACTGCCTTGAGCGCTGCCCTGGAAGCAATGATGATTGTAGGCAAGGTCATTAGCGCCAGTACCATGCCACCAACAAGGGGGGCTGAACGTGGCAGCTCGAAAAAGTTCAGGAATACAGCCAGCCCCAAAAGGCCAAAGACAATAGAAGGCACAGCCGCTAGGTTGTTGATATTGACTTCAATGATGGCCGTGATTTTGTTCTTGGGTGCAAATTCTTCCAGATAGATCGCAGCCGCAACGCCCAGCGGAAAGGACAATGCCAGTGTAATCAACATCGTGAAGAATGAACCGACAACCGCACCCCATATGCCTGCGAGTTCCGGCTCACGGCTTGCACCCTTTGTAAAAAAGATAAGATTAGCGCGGGTTTCAATGCGCTGTTCATCGACCAGCCGGTCTAATATGGCCACTTCCTTGTCAGAGAATTTTCTGTTCTCCTCGGCTTCCAGTATTTCCTGCATTTGCCACTCGCCAGCAGACGCAGCGGCCTCTTTCAAGGGTATGAGTACCTCACCTTTTGCTGAAGCACCCTCAACCTCGTTTACCTTCACGACACCCCCGCCAACCTTTAGCAAAAGCGACGGCATGCCTTGGTCAAGTATTTCTCTTGAGGTGGAATTATCGCGGCGCGCAATAAGTGCATCATATTTGTTTTTAAATCCGGCAAGCTGGCTTTCAAGACTTGCAACCGAGGCCTTGGCACTTTCTACAGCCAGCTCATTTTCAGAATTTTGAACGATCTGTCTCTGGTTATCCAGACTAAGCTGCAGATTAACCATCCGTGTGTTCAGACGGGCAGCCTGAGCTCTAATTGTTTCCTTGACCCTGCCAAGGAAACCGTTGAAGACATTACGATCCAGCGTTATGTCAACTTCATCCTCAAGGCCTGAAATGGTAATCTCGGCTTGCGGCGAACTGACCAATGGCTTGGCTGTCAGTCCTTTCAAGTAAAGATCTGCAAAATCCGAAACAGGAACAGCAATGTCTGTTTTCTGACCTGCAAGGGCAGTATCCGCTACAACCATGTCACGGACTTCAATTGAAGCGCCACCAGAAATAATTCCACGGGCCAGTCGTTTATCCTTGCGACCTGACATATAGGGTATGACTTCGGAAATTGAGTCTCTTACCGGCTTGGTGTAATTGCCATCAGCAGGATTGCCAGCTTCGATCTTGGTCAAATCAACGGGTAATTTGACATAATTATATGTGAAGGCCGGAATGCCACTGCCTACGATTGTTGCCAATAAAAGAACAAGAAACCCAACAGAAACCAGGATGGCAGACAAGCCCAGATACTTGAAGCGTCGTTCGGATGCATAACGGGCTTTTTTTCTGGACCGCAGTTTTTTCAGACTGCCAGAGCCGATGCGCGCTGATGACTTGAGTTTCCGGTTGTTGGTATCAGGGGAATTTGTGGTATCAGTCATATTGTTCCCTGTACTTTTTCACGACGTACAAAGCATATACGTTCAGACATAATGTGATGACAAACAAAACCAGCCCGAGCGCGAAGGCTGCAAGTGTCTTGGCGCTGTCAAATTCCTGATCCCCGACCAGAAGCGTAACAATTTGTACGGTAACCGTTGTAACAGCTTCCAGCGGATTAATTGTAAGATTGGCAGCTAGACCTGCGGCCATCACCACAATCATGGTCTCACCCACTGCTCTTGATACTGCCAGCAAGAGCGCTGAAACAATTCCAGGCAAAGCAGCTGGCAGAACAACTCTTCGAATGGTCTCAGATCTTGTGGCACCCATTGCATAAGACCCATCACGAAGTGACTGCGGAACCGAGTTGATCACATCATCTGACAGGGACATGACAAACGGTATAATCATGATGCCCATGACCACGCCTGCAGCAAGTGCAGACTCAGATGAAACGGAGAGACCGACAGCCTCGCCCCAGCCGCGAATGGCCGGCGCTACGGTAAGCGCTGCAAAAAATCCGTACACCACCGTCGGAATGCCTGCCAGAATTTCCATCACAGGCTGTGCGATGGCGCGAAATCTCTGACTTGCATAATCAGACATGTAAATGGCCGACATCAACCCAAGGGGGGCTGCGATTGAAATGGCAATAAACGTAATCAGGAACGTACCAACAAACAGGGGTATCGCACCAAAAATTCGTGAATTGTCACCCGCCAGAGATGTGCCACTAGCATTTTCAAAAGCACTCTGCGGTGACCAGTGGTAGCCAAACAGAAAATCAAAGAAAGGCACTTTCTGGAAAAACCTGATGGATTCAAAGATCAGGGAAAAGACAATGCCGATGGTTATCAAAATTGCGACTGCAGAACAAATAACCAGTATTCCGGTTATGAATTTCTCGACAAAATGCCGATTGCGCTTCTCAACCTTGATGCGTGTATACCCATATACTCCGCCTGCCAGCACCAATATGACGGAAAGCACAAGCATGGCTACGTTCACTGTAGAAATCTGGGAAGTGTATAATTCAGCCGCCAACTCTGCCTGTTCGCGCAATTCGCCCTTGGTACTCAGGATGACCTGCCTGCCAGTCTCTCCAGCAGTTTCAGCAAGCGAGCGCACATCTCGCAAGAACGCTTGGGTTTGCGCACTGCCAATGGTAGACAATGTATCGGAAAATTTGTCCAGCACAGCATTTTCGACGTAGCTGCCTGAGAGGGACGCCAGTAGTATAGTCGCGAGGAATGCAGGCACACTTGCCCAAATAGCAAGAAACCCACCGTGATAGGTGGGGCGTGAATGAAGAGAAGATATTTCCCTGCCGGCGATACTGATGGCTCTGGCTCTGCCAATAATGAACGCAGCCAATGCAACCACCAATAATGCGCCCAATATATACAAGGCCATTTGCGCGTGCTTCCCATACAGGTTTGAGTGAGCCTATCTAAATGCCCTTATTCCATACCAAAAAATAAGAGTGCCGCCCGCAGAAATCTTCTGCGGGCGGCACAAACTTGTGGATTAGAATGACATTGGAACCATTGAAGTTGCTGATGCGGCAACTGATTCACGCTCGCTATCAGGCAGTGGAATAAGCCCCTTGTCCGCCAGATATCCGTCTTCACCCCATGTTTCTTCATCTGTGAACTCAGCCACAAATTCTTCAAGACCCGGAATAACGCCTACGTGCTCTTTTTTCACGTAAAAGAACAATGAACGCGAAATCTTGTAATCACCGGCGGCAATGTTTTCGAATTCAGGCTCCACACCATTGACGGTTGCACCTTTTACTTTGTCCGCATTCTGATCAAGGAATGAAAACCCAAATACACCAAATGCGTTTGAATTTGCTTCCAGCTTTTGAATGATCAGGTTGTCATTTTCACCAGCCTCAATGTAGGCACCGTCCTCACGAATGGAGTGTGCAACTTTCTTGAAGGCATTTTTATCGGCTTTGCGCATGGCAGCAAGCACTTCAATTTCCTTTGCGCCACCCTCAAGGGCAATTTCTGCAAAGGCATCGCGTGTGCCAGAGGTTGGTGGCGGGCCAAGAACCTCGATCTTTATGTTTGGTAGAGAAGGGTCGACATCTGCCCATGTCTTGTGCGGATTGGCAATCAGCTTACCACTTGCATCCGGGATTTCCTTTGCAAGTGCAAGAAAAATCTGCTCACGAGTAAGGCTTAGTTCCGGGCCGGCCTTGGAATTTGCAAGCACAATGCCGTCAAAACCGATCTTCACTTCAACTGGTGTCACACCATTTTCGAGGCAGAGTTTGAACTCGTTTTCCTTGATCCGACGAGACGAATTGGTGATGTCAGGAGACCCCTCTCCAACACCCGCACAAAAGAGCTTCATGCCACCGCCTGAACCAGTCGATTCGACAACAGGGGTCTTGAAGGATGTTTTTTGTCCGAATTGCTCAGCAACAGCTGTTGAGAACGGAAATACAGTTGATGACCCAACAATCTGGATTTGATCGCGTGCATGCGCAGTTCCCATGGCAGTTGTCGTAAGTAATGCAGCACCTGCTACAAGGCCCATGATTTTGGTGATTTTCATATCCATCTCCAGAATATAATGTTTATATCGGTTTAATATTGTCAGGAATTGCCAAGCGGCAAGACAGAAGCAGACAAGCCAATGTGCAAATCTTTCTTCCAGGATTATTGATAGCTAATTCACAACTCACTTTTGTGACAGTTTAAATTATTGTTTTTAAATGCTTTATCACGTTTCTTCATGCATGTCTGACATACTGTCTGCATGCATTTTAAACCGAATTAGAAATGTAGCACCTTCATCCGGTCTCGATTGTACATTCAATTTGGTGCCATGACGGTTTAATATATGTTTCACGATGGCCAAACCAAGTCCCGTTCCCTGTTTGGCGCGACTGCGCTCTACATCTACACGGTAAAAACGCTCTGTTATCCTGCGTTGATGCTCCAAAGCAATGCCTGGGCCAAAGTCCTTTACGGAAGCCAGGATTGTGCCTGTCTGGTCATTCACATCCAAAGCAACAATCACCTTTTTTCCGTCTTCACCGTATTTGCAGGCGTTTTCAACAAGGTTCTCAAAGACCTGCACCAGTTCGTCCCTGTCGCCCAAAACAGGAACCTTGCCAAGGTTCTCGAACTCAATCCTGATTTTCGACTGACTGGCAACCGCCTTGAGTGAATCTATCACCGTTGTAACGACCTCTGTCAGATCAACCATTTCGGAAGGCCTGACATGGGATTGCATTTCGATACGACTGAGTGACAAAAGGTCATTGACCAGCCTTGTCATGCGCTGGGCCTGATCCAGCATGACATCGGTAAAGCGATCAATGGCTTTTTCATCCTTGCGTGCAGGCCCCTTGATGGTTTCAATATATCCGGAGAGTGAGGCAAGCGGGGTTCGCAGTTCATGGCTTGCATTGGCAATAAAATCAGAACGCATTTGATCTGTGCGCTTTGCTTCCGTCAAATCATGAAATGCCAATAGAAATACGGGCTCTTTTGCACCTTTTGCAGACTTTCGTATCAATGAGATTTCAACACTGTACCAACGATCATCAGGATAGGGCTCATTATACTCTCCCTTAAGTGAAGTTTTGGATTCCAGCGATTTTTCTATGAGTTTGCGTAGTTCGGGGTTTCTGAAACGGATGAAAATCTTGTCACCCTTGTTCAGATTACCAAAGGCAGCCTTGCCATATTT
Organism: uncultured Rhizobiaceae group bacterium; assembly: GCA_937944075.1. Lineage (GTDB taxonomy): Bacteria > Pseudomonadota > Alphaproteobacteria > Rhizobiales > Rhizobiaceae > JAALLB01. Next base: position 5,140 of record CALDZZ010000057.1, on the reverse strand, counting down.
ATTCACAAATAAGATATTGCCGCGTTCATCCATCAGATAAGCCGGAAACTGCAAGGCTTCCACGACTGTGAAATTCGCATCCTTTTCAAATCGCCCCAATGATGATTTCCGGCTTGGTCCGTAATTGTCCTCTTCATCGGGAACCAGAAAATGCAGCGCAAACAAGCTTGCAACGAAAGCCAGAAAAATGATTCCGGCATAATCCTGCAACAGTAAAAGTGACAGGAGAAAAATGCCAATCACCACGAAGAGCAGTACAATCTTGTCGCGAAGTAGTGATTTTTCCGTTTGGTTTGGGCTCTCTGGCTCACTCATAACGATAGTTTCTGCTTGCTTTGAAGAGTGGTTTAAATATGTTCTTACCACATATGACACATTATGAATGGTATTCCCAATGGCACAAGATATTCCTGAAGTCACCATCAAGCTCAATGGCAAATCCGTAACCTTCGATCTTGATGACAAGGAATTGCCAGAGGAAATAACCCGGGATCTTATGCGTTCTGGCGGGTACCCTTATGACAAGAGACTTTCCCGCAAGAAATATGAAGAAGAACTAGAGAGCCTGCAGTTGGAATTGGGCAAGGTTCAAACGTGGCTACAGGAAACCGGCGAGCGGGTTGTGATTGTTTTTGAAGGGCGTGATGCTGCCGGAAAGGGTGGAACGATCAACGCCTTTCGGCAATATTTGAACCCGCGTCACAACAAGGTCGTGGCGCTTTCAAAACCCAGCGATATTGAACGCGGGCAATGGTATTTTCAGCGTTATACCTGCCATCTTCCCACTTCAGGTGAAATGGTCATGTTTGACCGCTCATGGTATAATCGGGCAGGTGTCGAGCCGGTCATGGGGTTTTGTACGCCCGAGCAACACAAACAATTTCTGCTGGAAGCCCCAAAGTATGAGGAAATGCTTGTTTCAGAAGGCATTCACTTCTTCAAGTTCTGGCTGAATGTCGGACAGGAAATGCAAATCAAGCGGTTCCATGACCGCAGGCAAAACCCTCTCAAAAGCTGGAAACTTTCGCCAATCGACATCAAGGCGCTGAACAAATGGCCCGATTATACCGAGGCCAGGGACATTATGCTTGAGGCTACGCATAAGCCGCAATCTCCATGGACCATCGTGCGATCCAATGACAAACGGCGCGCACGCATCAATGCAATACGCCATTTTTTAACCCGGCTCGATTACGAAGGCAAGAATGAGAAAGTGATCGGCAAGCCTGATCCGCTTGTTGTAGGAAGCGGACCTTCCTTCTTTAATGAAAAAGGCGCTTAAAACCCTTTAGCTCTCGACACTCAGGCGTACATATACAATGTCCAGCGTATCGCCCCTGCCCGTAACAGCTGCCTCACTGGTTGTGTCTGTGCTCAACGTCAGGAACATGTCCTGATTAATGTCACTTACCGTATCCATCTGGAAAGCAAACACAGAAGCGTTTGGCTGAGAACCCGCCAGGAAGCGCTTGCGTCCGCATTCTGTCAGACCGCCAAATTCGCATCCAACAGCAAAATGTGCCGTATCGCTACTGCCTGATTTTGCAAAAATCTCAACCGTTACGCGTTTTCCGGAAATTTGTTTCAAAACGCCAGGCTGAAGCCTGATTAGCATTGGTTTCGCAGGTTGCGCACGGTTAAATTCATCGCGTGTTGAAACCAGCCTTATCATGTCAATGTTCAACTCCTTGACGAGTTGGGCAGTGCCACGATCCGCAGTGATAAGTGTAGAGGCCTCTGTTGCCTCCATAATGGTAATGTAATTATCAGAATCTGCCTGTCTGGAAACTGAGTTCGGATTAAGCTTGGGGCCTTTTGTTTCTTCCCTACCAATGAGCGAACCATCCAGCACACCGTTGACAACGATATAGGCAATCCATGCCAGAAGCCCAAGAATAACCAGCGTTATCAGTGACCAAAGAAAGCGTTTTTGAGTTTTGCGGCGCTTGGAAAATCCCAAAGGCATGGCCGCTTCTTCCTCGTAATATACCTCATGCTCCTGAACTGGATCGATAGCCTGTGGAGGTTGGCTCTCAATCACAGGCGGCTGTTGCTGGCTTTCATCAGGTGCAGCAGGTGAAACCACCTCCGCGGCAATCGGTTCATTGTGAACAACCGGCTCGGTAACCACAGGTTCACTTGCCACGGGTTGTGGTTGTAGAGATGCAGGGTTGTCACCTTGAAGAATTTGTTGAATTTCGTGAAGTGGGTCCGTTTCAGGCACAGGTTCGGGTATCGGATTTCTTGTCTTTGCACTAACAGGTACAGGCTCTGGCTCTGGTGCAGGAGCAGGAATTGGTTCAGCAACCTGCGCAGGCACAGGTTCCGGAACTGGAACCGGCTCTGGCATTGGAGCAGGCTCTGGAATAGGTGTGGGCTCTGGCACTACTGGAGTGGGTTCTGGCACAATTGGAGGGGCAAGATATTCTGCCTCTATGCGTGTGATGCAATCTTCGAGTTCACGCTTCTTTTGCATCACCGCTTCAACGGTAAGGGAGCGGTTCCCATCAATGATTTTTTGCAAGGCATTGCGGGAAGATTGATACACAACCTGCCGTACTTCGGCAGAAGTATCATCTTGTGAAGACAGTGCTCCTTTGATGAGACGTTCAAAATTAGCCAAGATGCACCCCTGTATCCTACGATTTCATGTTCGCAGTTACTTCAGCCTGTAGGATTATTAGATGCCGCATACACCACTCTTCCACGTAACCGTCAATATTTGTCTCTTTTACTGCTTTATGAGGATTATGCAAGATTCCGCTCACAAACACACCCTAATTTTTGATTGCAAGATGAGAGCTGGCAACTTATGAATGTCTTACCAATACGTAAGAAATCAGGATATTTAACATGCCAATCCCGGAAATCATGAAAGATCGCTTGTCTGTTCCAGCAGTAGCGGCTCCGCTGTTTATCATTTCCAACCCTAAACTTGTCATTGCCCAATGCAAGGCAGGCGTAGTAGGCTCGTTTCCTGCTCTTAATGCGCGACCGGCAGAGCAGCTTGATGACTGGTTGTCCGAAATCACCGAAGAGCTAGACAACTACAAGGCTAAAAATCCTGACAAGAAAGTAGCTCCATTTGCCGTAAACCAGATTGTGCACACCTCGAACAACCGGCTCGAACATGACCTTAAAATGTGCGTAAAACACAAGGTTCCAATTGTTATTACGTCGCTGGGTGCTGTGCCCGAGGTTAACGATGCGGTACATTCTTATGGCGGCATTGTCCTCCATGACATTATCAACAACCGCCATGCGAACTCAGCAATCCGCAAGGGAGCAGATGGCCTTATCGCTGTAGCGGCGGGTGCTGGTGGTCACGCAGGCACGCTTTCACCGTTCGCTTTGATACAGGAAATTCGCGAATGGTTTGATGGGCCACTGCTATTGTCAGGTTCGATTGCAACGGGTGGCGCCATAATGGCAGCTCAAGCCATGGGAGCTGACCTTGCCTACATCGGCTCGCCCTTTATTGCGACCGATGAAGCACGTGCATCAGATGAATACAAACAGGCAATTGTGGATTATTCGGCCAAGGATATTGTCTACACAAACCTGTTTACCGGTGTTCACGGCAATTATCTCAAGCCGTCGATAGAAAATGCCGGCATGGATCCGGATAATCTCCCTGAAAGTGACCCGTCTGCCATGAATTTTGCCTCAGGCAGCAATTCGGACGCAAAAGCCTGGAAAGATATCTGGGGTTGTGGCCAGGGCATTGGTGCTGTCAAATCAAGGGGGCCTACCAAGGATCTCGTTGAACGACTGGTACGTGAATATGATGAAGCACGCTCTCGCATTCTTGGTGCTTAAGGGACTTAAGGCAAAAAAATAAAAAAGCGCTTGGCACTTCCCTTTTTCCGCGCAATACTAAATGTCTAATATGAGACTGGAATTTCTGGGAGGAGATGTTGTTGTCTCTAAAGGCCATATAGCGGGTCTGCATGCCTTTGTTCAGGCCTGTTGCAGTCGTGGCTTTCTCCCATTTTTCCATTCTCTCTTGTGATCAAGATCACAAGAAGCGTTTTGAATGTGAGGAGATACCAAATGGCATCAATTTCGATGACAGTGAATGGCAAGGCCGTAAAGGGTGAGGTTGAAGACCGCACACTTTTGGTTGAGTTTATCCGTGAAAACCTGCGGCTGACCGGAACCCATGTGGGTTGCGACACAAGCCAGTGCGGCGCCTGTGTCGTGCATGTGGATGGCAAGGCAGTCAAGTCTTGTACAACACTTGCGGCACAAGCCAATGGAAGTGATGTTACAACCATTGAAGGACTTGCCAATGGTGATCTTCACCCAATGCAACAGGCTTTCAAGGAAAATCATGGACTTCAGTGCGGGTTTTGTACGCCAGGCATGATCATGGCGGCAACCGACATGGTAAACCGTCTTGGCAAGGATCTAGATGAAAAAACCATCCGCACAGAGCTTGAAGGCAATATCTGCCGCTGTACAGGCTACCACAACATCGTGAAATCAATTCAGGACGGCGCATCGAAGATGTGAGCTGCCAATGCGTTTTGAAGTTTGAAGCTGGAGGGCTGCCAAGCATCAAGATGCATATAATCACCTGAGGAGGAAAGAATATGAGTGAAGGTATCGGCGCACGTGTATTGCGCAAGGAAGACAAGAGATTTGTAACCGGCAACGGCAAGTATACTGATGATGTAACCAATTTTGGTCAGTGTTATGCGGCGTTTGTGCGTTCTCCACACGCCCACGCAACTGTAAAATCCATCGACAAGTCTGCGGCAGAAGCCATGGCAGGCGTCGAAGGCGTTTTTGATGGGCACGAGCTTACCGGTGATGGTATTGGCAATATTATTTGTGGCTGGATGATCCACTCCAAGGATGGCTCACCAATGAATATGGGTGCATGGTCGGCCCTTGCAACCAATACGGTTCGCTATGCAGGGGATGCGGTTGCGGTTGTTATTGCTGACAGCCCGGCGAATGCCAAAACAGCTGCAGAAGCTGTTGTGGTTGAATATGAAGAACTGCCGGTTGTAATCAATGCAGCAAAGGCACTTGAAGACGGTGCACCGCAAATTCACCCGGAAGCTGCCGGCAATCTTATCTATGATTGGGAAATTGGTGAAAAGGATGCAACTGAAGCTGCCATCGCTGGCGC
>CALDZZ010000056.1 GCA_937944075.1 uncultured Rhizobiaceae group bacterium | reverse complement strand
CCCCGAGGGCGGACGTATTTCAACAAACCCAGAATATACCGCCCGTTACAAGGAAGACTGGGTTTTCGAAGTCGCAGAAAGCTTTTCCGCGTTTGCGAAGGCAAAAGGTATCCACCCCGTATCGCTTGCCGTTGCTTGGGTTGCTAAAAACAAGGCAGTTACCTGCCCTATCATCGGTGCAAGAAGCCTGGAACAGCTTCAGCCTTCGCTGGATTCAATCAAGCTTGATATGACAAACGACCTATATGCCGAGCTAAGCGCACTTACTAGAACGCCGCCACCAGCAACGGATAGGCTGGAGGAGCAGGGATAAATCAACCCCGCCCATGTGGCGCAGAGTAATCCAATTCGGGACCCATCGGCACAACCCCAGTCGGGTTCACCATATCATGGCTCTCATAATAATGACCTTTGATATGATCCATATGAACTGTGTCAGCTACACCTTCAATTTGATATAATTCTCGGATGTAACCAGGCAGGTTCTTATAATCTGCAATGCGTTTAAGGTTACATTTGAAGTGACCGACATAGACAGGATCAAAACGCACAAGCGTTGTAAACAATCGCCAGTCTGCCTCTGTTATTTTGTCACCTGAAAGATAGCGATTATTGTCCAGAATATCATCCAACCAATCAAGACTTTCAAACAATGGCACCACCGCTTCTTCATAAGCTTCTTGGGTAGTCGCAAAGCCTGACTTGTAAACACCATTGTTGACGGTATGATACACACGCTCATTGATCGCATCGATTTTATCGCGCAAGTCTTCAGGATAATAATCCCCCTCTTTTGCGCCAAGGTCATCAAAGGCTGAGTTGAACATACGAATGATCTCGGAAGATTCATTGCTGACAATTGTATTTTGCCTCTTGTCCCAAAGTACAGGAACAGTCACACGACCAGACATATCGGGTTTCGCTGCCGTATAAACCTGATGCAAGAACTTCGCATCATGAACAGGGTCAGGAATGACGCCTTGCCCTTCTTCAAACGTCCAGCCGTTTCCCTGCATGAGCCAGTTGACGACTGAGATGGAGATAATATCTTCCAGCCCTTTGAGAGTACGGAAAATCATGGTGCGATGCGCCCAAGGACAGGCATGTGAGACATAAAGATGATATCTCCCGGCTTCTGCCTTGAAACCGGCTTCACCACTTGGGCCAGCCGAACCATCAGAGGTTACCCAATTGCGAAAGCCAGCCTGATCCCGAACAAACTTTCCATCATTTTTCTTGGTGTCATACCACTTGTCATGCCACTGCCCATCAACCAAAAGACCCATAATTTACTCCGTTTCATTTATGAATTCATATCATAACGGAATATATGGTTCACAGTTCCATTCAGACAGGATTTTATGTTGAACAGTCTGTCAAGACACAGCCTGGCAAAGGAAATCAGATTTCTTCGCCCTTCTTCAACAGTTCATCAATCAATTGACGGTGAAGATTTTTACTATCTCCCCCACCAAAGGTCATCGCCCCGGATGTAAAGGCGGTGCCGTAAGTCTTTACAAGATTGACCACTTGACCCAGCCCTTCAATAAGCTGGTTTTTCTCAAGTTCTTTCATCGGATGAATGAAGACACTCAATATATGTGCCTTGGCAATGGCGTAACGGGCGTCAAGCGCGCTATCAAAATTCGCTTGTAGCATTCGATAGAGAAGTTGCTGATTAACACCGTCCAGGGACTTCACTACAGTAAATGCCCGCATTCTGTTATTTTTGGAATCAGTAATAACGGTAACTTTTACGTCAGCTATTGTCAGTTGCATGGCAGCTCCACGCACAGTGGCATTCTCGTCAATTGTTCGGACAATTTCCGCCATGCGCTCAAGCGTCATACCATTTGTTTTGCTTTTTTCATCACCTTCTTCCACTGAATCTGATTGCGCATTACTTTCAGGGGGAGAAGTACTTTCTGTTTCTGACTCTGTTGTAGCTCCGTTGTTAATTGGTTGAAAATACTGAGCAACAGTCTTTCCAGATACAATGTGATTAGAATTACCGGTTTCAGAAAAGGCTGTAGAAACAAGGGTGATTGAGACGAATGAAAGTACAAGCAAGCGGAATAAATGAAGCATTATGAATTTCCTTTTTTTTAAGATTAAGGAAGATAGCAAATGCCGCAACTCACAAAATTGTTTTCTTTTCGTGAGGTTTTAAAGGTCCGGAAAGCAGACTGAGACTGCTCTCATTGCCCAATATGAAGCCTTATCGCAGGTTTGCCAGTATGGCCGTAAACCCGTAATCTGGTTTGTTTTCTAGGCAAGGTCGCTCGCTGCGCCCGTTCGCCATGTCCAAGCAGATACCCTATTAGGTTCCTGGTCATGGAGGGCGTTCTTGCCTTGAATAAATCAAGTCGCCCTGCCTGCCTTGGTGGAAAACGGTCAAGACCAATTGCAGCAGTATTCTTCCCGTTTATTTGGGGCAGTTTGCGACTTTCGACCTTATTTCGAACAACTCGTTTACTCATATCCGAATACTCCGTGCAAAAGCCTGTTAGCTATTGATAGCCAGGCAGGCTATGCGCTTTTGCTTGAGGATTTTACAAGCATTTCTGGCAGCACTCTTACCGGAGAACCCTACAAAACGAGCTCTGTGCAAAACGGAATTACCCTTGGATACAGTCTCGGTATAAAGTTGCTTGCTACCCAATGTCTTTGGAAACTTGGATTGCGCCTGCTTCAACAGGGATAAAGCCCCACCCTTGCTTTCTGCTGCACCAATCTGGATTACCCAGCCTTTGGGCTTGTATGGTGTATTGGCAGTGGTAATCGGGTCAACATATGCAACTTCGGAAGTCGTGCTTTTTTGAGCGCTGGTTTGTTTCAAACCATTGGAAGAGGCAACGGTTACCGGAGTATTGACGTTGATAGTAGACCTTGCAACCTGTGTCGTCCTGAATTGTGGTACGGGGCCACGTTTCGGCAATTTTACCTTAGGATCAACAGACGCAATAACGATATTGCTTGATTTACGTGAAGCAACAATCTGGCGTTTGTAGCCTCTCGATGCTTTTGGCAGGTATTTTTTGATGAGATTACTCATCTGTGCGTTACGGCTCTTGCCTGAACGTCCACCTAGAACAACGGCAACGATTGAACGACGACCGGATTGTACTGATGAAACAAGATTGTAACCGGATGCACGCGTATAGCCTGTCTTGATCCCGTCTACGCCCTTGATACGACCCAACAGACGGTTGTGATTGCGATATCGCTTGCCTGCATATTTGAAGTTACGTGTCTGGAAGTACTTGTAATATTGAGGAAAATGCTCACGCAGTGCAACACCCAGTCTTGCCATATCACGCGCAGTGGTCACCTGCCCTCTGGAAGTTAATCCGGAAGCATTTTTAAACGTTGTGTTTTTCATGCCAAGCTGGCGTGCCTTGCGTGTCATCATGCGAGCAAAATTGCCTTCTGTACCGCCAAGGTGTTCAGCAACCGCTGCTGCAACATCATTTGCTGACTTGGTAGCAAGCGCATAGACAGCATGCTCTGCTGCAATTGAGCGACCAGCCTTGATGTATAGTTTTGAAGGAGGCTTTGAAGCTGCATAACTTGACATGCGAATACGTGTTTTCTTGGTCATTTTGCGCTCGGCAAATGCCTCAAACATCATATACATTGTCATCATCTTGGTAAGGGATGCAGGATACCGTATGGCATCGGCTTTATAGGAATAAAGCGTCTTGCCTGTTTTGGCATCAATCACAATTCCTGCATACTTACCATTGGCATAAGCAGAATTGTCCGAAAGATTGCCGGTAATCACAAATGAAACTGTGGCAATCGCCAACGCAAGGCGGCGAAGCCAAAAAGCAGATAGGGTACGCAAAACCTTTTCCCCGTCTAAGTTCCCTCAATCAAGGAGGGTATGCTTGAAACTCAAGAAGCGGAGAATACTGTTCCGCCTCAACTTGACTACAAACTATCCGAGCTTGGTTACCAAACTGTTTATGACAAACGAATGCTTGGTTAATTATTTAAAATTGTAGTTAACGCCCTTAAGGACGTTACGTAACCTTCCGATAATTTTCTTTTGCTTTAATCAAAAGAACGCACGTGCTGCTATTGCGACAGCAAAAAGGAGTATTATATTATTTACTGAAAAGAATGCCCTACCCGGCAAAACAGAAACCTATTCTGCAGGACTATAATGACTCACATATTTAAAATGCAGAACGATGATGAAAAAGGCACTGACGACGACATAGGCACCGGGCTTGCCACGAAGGTGAAACCCAAAACCAAAAAACCAAGCCTTTATCGTGTTTTGCTTTTGAATGACGACTTTACACCAATGGAATTTGTTGTTCATGTATTGGAACGATATTTTTCAAAAACCGGAGAACAGGCAACGCAAATCATGTTGCATGTTCACAATAACGGTGTTGGTGAATGCGGTGTCTTTACTTATGAGGTCGCAGAAACCAAAGTGACACAAGTCATGGACTTCGCGCAAAAACATCAGCACCCTTTGCAGTGCGTGATGGAAAAGAAATAAAACTGAACTGGAAACCGATTTGCCATCTTTTACAGACAGCCTAGAAAAAGCCCTCCACAAGGCACTTACATATGCGAATGACCGTGCGCAGGAATATGCGACGCTTGAGCATTTGCTATTGGCACTTACAGACGATGAAGATGCCGCAACTGTCATGAAGGCGTGTAATGTTGATCTGAAACTATTACGCGAAAACCTGACAGATTATATCGATACCGAACTATCCAATCTGGTTACGGGCTATAATGAAGACTCCAAACCAACAGCCGGTTTTCAACGAGTCATTCAACGTGCAGTGATTCATGTACAATCCTCAGGTCGTGAAGAGGTTACAGGTGCAAATGTACTCGTAGCCATCTTTGCAGAGCGCGAAAGCCATGCTGCATTCTTCCTTCAGGAACAGGACATGACCCGATATGATGCTGTTAACTTCATATCTCACGGAATAGCAAAAAAGAACGGCGCTTCAGAAGCCAGACCCGTCAGAGGCATGGAAGATGAACAGGCACCTATGGGTGAGGAAGATCAGCAAAACAAAACTGATGCCCTTGGCAGCTATTGCGTCAATCTAAATGAAAAAGCAGAATCCGGACGGATTGACCCACTGATCGGACGTGTGGAAGAAGTCAATCGCACAATACAGGTTTTATGCAGAAGATCCAAGAATAACCCGCTTTATGTTGGGGACTCCGGCGTTGGTAAAACAGCCATTGCTGAAGGACTTGCAAAGCGTATTGTGGACAAGGATGTTCCAGAGGTTCTACTCGATAACACCATTTATTCTCTGGATATGGGAACACTTCTTGCTGGCACCCGCTACAGGGGTGATTTCGAAGAACGTTTGAAACAGGTGGTAAAGGAAATTGAGGAAACACCTGGTTCTGTTTTGTTCATCGATGAAATCCACACTGTTATAGGAGCAGGCGCAACCTCAGGTGGCGCAATGGATGCTTCAAATCTGTTGAAACCTGCCCTCTCCTCAGGAACCATTCGCTGTATCGGCTCAACCACCTACAAGGAATACAGACAATTCTTTGAAAAGGATCGCGCGCTCGTTCGTCGCTTCCAGAAAATTGATGTCAAGGAACCATCCATCGAAGATGCTATTGATATCATGAAAGGCCTAAAGCCGTACTTTGAGGAATTTCATTCAGTCGAATATACAGATGAAGCAATCAAGGGCGCAGTTGAGCTTTCTGCCCGCTACATCAATGATCGCAAACTGCCCGACAAGGCAATAGATGTAATTGACGAAACTGGCGCATCGCAAATGCTGGTTACAGCCGACAAACGCAAAAAGAAAATCGGTATTCAGGAAATTGAAGCCACCATTGCAACAATGGCGCGTATTCCGCCCAAAACCGTATCGAAAGACGACGTTCAGGTTCTGTCTAATCTCAACACACAATTAAAACGCGTTGTTTACGGACAAGACGATGCAATTGAAGCATTGGCAGCAGCAATCAAGCTTTCGAGAGCCGGATTGCGCGAACCTGAAAAGCCGATTGGGTCATACCTCTTCTCTGGCCCGACAGGCGTCGGCAAGACAGAAGTAGCCAAGCAACTCGCAAGCTCATTGGGCGTTGAATTGCTTCGTTTTGATATGTCTGAATATATGGAAAGACACACGGTATCGCGCCTTATTGGTGCACCTCCAGGCTATGTTGGCTATGACCAGGGCGGCCTTTTGACGGACGGTGTCGATCAACACCCGCATTGTGTTTTGCTACTCGATGAAATTGAAAAGGCTCATCCTGATCTGTTCAATATTTTGTTGCAGGTGATGGATAATGGCAAACTGACAGACAACAATGGCAAAAGCGTTGACTTCCGCAACACCATTATCATCATGACAACCAATGCGGGGGCTGCAGAAGCACAAAAAGCCGCAATCGGATTTGGCTCGACCAAACGCACCGGTGATGATGAAGAAGCGATCAACCGTTTGTTTGCTCCTGAATTCAGAAACAGACTGGATGCGATTGTACCTTTCGGAACATTGCCAACACCAGTCGTGCACAAGATTGTCGAAAAATTCATCATGCAACTTGAAGCACAACTTGCAGAGCGCAACGTTACATTTGAATTGACCAAGGATGCGATCAGCTGGATCGCGAAAAAAGGTTTTGACGACCGTATGGGCGCCCGCCCCCTCGGCCGCGTAATACAAGAGCACATTAAAAAGCCATTGGCAGATGAAGTGCTATTCGGCAAGTTGCAAAAAGGTGGCACTGTTAAGGTAACCCTTGCAAAAGACGAGTTTGGCAAGGAAAAAATCGAGCTTGAAAGCCTTGAAGACAAGCCCGTAAAGAAACCTGTCAAACCACGTACAACTACCAAGGCAAAAGCCAAGCCCAAGGCAAAGACAACGAGCAAGACAACCACCAAACCCAAAAGCCCTGCGAAACCACGGGGCAAGGGAAATGGCGGCGGTGGTGCTTCAGTTCCTAAAGTACCCTTGAAAACCAAATAAATACATCACAATTGACTTAGTAAAAGCCCGGCCATTAAGCCGGGTTTTTTTATTTGGAATGGGTCGCATCGTATTACAAGAAGGCTTCCTTAATATTTAGAGGATAAACTTGTCTTTGAACAAAAAGACAGAGACTATCCATATGCAAACCTCAAGCAACCTGGCCAGAAAAATAAACCTGCAACAAGCAGAATTTACCATGCTTTGTGTTGCTGTATTTGCACTGATCATTAATTTTTGTCTGATCCTGGTGAAAGGTGCGAATGTTGATTATGCAGGTTATCTCGGCATTGCCCTTACCGTTTGCATGTTGTCTTCAATTGGATATTTCTATCGCTTGAGTGGCAGAAGTGAAAATATTGCTTCCGGCTTGTTGTGTGCAGCTATTTTCATTTTCTTTTCTGCCTGCCTTTCCCTATTCAACTACTTATTACTCCCACTCGCACATGGCCCTTATGACCTTATGCTGGCAGAATGGGATAGCCTTTTTGGGTATCATTGGCCTGATATCATGGCACTGGCTGCCCAATATCCGTTTTTCACAACCGTGCTTAAATTTGCATATATGAGTACAATGTTACAATTTGCCATGCTGATTGCCATTCTTGGGCTTTCAGGCAGAAAGCAAGATCTGCACGTGATGATTACTTCAGTGACCATTACAGCAACGCTTACCATCTGTTTTTGGGGTCTATTCCCGACAACCGGCACAACCACCATTCATGAACTCCCACAAAGCCTGTGGGACCAGATTGGCCCTACGGTAGATCGTGCCTATGCACTGGATTTGATTTCCATTGTACGCAATGGCCCATCTGTAATTACACCAACAGAAATACGTGGCCTGATTGCCTTTCCTTCATATCATGCAGTCTTGGCATTTACAGCGATGTATGCTGCCTGGAACTTACGATTTATTGGCCCGATATTCTTTGTCGTAAACCTGCTAATCCTGCCAAGTATTTTTGTGCACGGCGGCCACCACTTTGTGGACTTGCCAGCCGGCTTTTTAATGTTTGTTTTGGGTACAGTTCTCGCAAAAAAGTTTACAACCACGGACAATCATTTAACAGTTACGGCCACAAACGCAGTGACACAATCAAAACCCAATATTGCCTAGATAAGGGCTGAAAAAGAGCCAATTTCCAAATCATCCTCTGTAGACTATCAAGTCATCAAAAGGGAGATGAAAATGCAGGAAGTTACTCAACTCAAAACCATTCGCGATGAAGCCTTGGCAAGGCTCAAAAACAATCCGGACTACAAACTCATGACATCCCTGGACAGTTTGATTATCGAACTGGAAGGCGTATCTGCTCTTGCAAATTTCGCAGAGAATAATGTGGTCGTCACTGACAAGCCTCAAACGCTTGGCAGCAGTAAAAAGCTTGAAAAAGATACCAAGGCCATCGATGAGGCTTTTGAAAAACTGGTAACGCCCAAGAACCAGAACGGTGCTGGTACTATAGAACTGGCTGATGAAATTAATGGTGGCGTAACGCTCAGCTAAGGTCACAAACGAGGCAATCAATTCTGCATTTGGACTGCATCAAAGGGATTGATTGCCAAATTATTTTAAAAATTTGAGGCTTTTTCTAAATCCTCAAGACCCCTGCCCGCCTGATTTCAGCATCAAAAAACTTTATTTCCTCATCGCACAAGGTAACGCTGCGAGGATACAATGGATTATCACGGTCAAGCATGATCGAGCGCTCAAACCCTTTTGTGGTGTCTATGAAATGAGAAACACCCTCATTACCATATTCATTTCGAAACCCCTGCATCACGGCATCTAGATATGATTGCAATAAGGCACCGTCGTCCTTTATCTCTTCACTCTCATTGGCAATGTAAACATAAAGATTGTCAGGAAGTTCGTCAGCAGATTTAACATCAACTTGCGCTTTTGAAAGCGCATGACGCGTGTATCCCTCCTCACGTTCATCAACAAGCGGAAGGTTTTCAAGAAGGTCAATAACAATCATACCCTTGATTGTAGATGCAGGATCTTCATGAATGGATAATAGCGAAACCGGATTTTCAAACGTCCTGGAACGCGCCTGCCAATGCCTGCTAAACCCCTCCAATGACGCAGGAATGATATCAATATAAGATGTTCGGAGGGTGTGTTTGTTCACCAGCGAACCAAAACCAAAATAGCCAACAAGGTTACTCTTATCATATTCACGCATATTCAGATTACCCTTGATCTTTGCTGATCGATATCAGCTGTCAGTTCGTTTACCATCAACCAGTTTGTAACTGGGCGAATACATGGTGACCAACTCTTCAGCAGCCGTAGGATGCACCGCCATGGTACGATCAAAATCAGCCTTGGTCGCTTTCATCTTGACCGCGATACCGAGTGTCTGAGCCATCTCGCCAGCACTATGGCCCATGATATGCAACCCGACTACAATATCAGACTTGGCATCAACAATAATCTTCATAAGCATTTTTTCCGAAGATCCCGAAAGGGTATGTTTCATTGGCCTGAAGTGCGCTTTGAAAACATGGACTTCAGAATGAACAAGTGCTGCAGCTTCTTCGCTAAGTCCAACTGTACCAATTTCCGGTTGCGAAAAGACTGCAGTAGCAATCAACTCGTGATCCGGTTTCGTAGGGTTGTTTTTGAATTCTGTCTCAATCAGACACATGGACTCATGTATGGCTACCGGAGTTAGAGCCACACGGTTTGTGACATCCCCAACCGCCCAAATGTTATCAACGTTGGTTTTTGAATATGCATCAACAATTACATTGCCTTTGGCATCTGTCTCAACACCTGCCTGCTCCAGTCCAAGACCAAGTGTTGCAGGATTGCGTCCGATAGCGAGCATAACCTGATCAGCAACAATATTGCTTTCATCGGTAAGATACACAGTCTTTTGCCCATCTGGATCACCATCTATACGAGTAAAGACATGGCCCAAGCGAATATCAATGCCCCTCGCTGTCATCTCTTCATGAAGTGCATTTCTGATATCGTTGTCAAACCCTCTCAGAATTTGATCACCGCGATAAACGAGCGTTACCTTGCTGCCAAGACCTGCAAAAATGCAGGCAAACTCAACGGCGATATACCCCCCGCCCGCGATGACAATTGATTTGGGAAGTTCTTCAAGATGAAACACTTCATCAGAAGTGATGCATAAGTCATCTCCGTCAATACCAGTACTGCGTGCAGGCGTACCCCCAACGGCTATCAAAACCTTTTCAGCCGTAACTATCCTGTCCTCTGACTTTAGATAAACTTCATGCTTGCCACGCAATTCTGCACGACTGTTGATGATGTCAGCCTTGTTAGCAGCAAGACCCTTTTGATAGAGCCCTTCCAGACGATCAAGTTCCTTGTCCTTATTGGCTATGAGAGTTTTCCAGTCAAAGGAAGTCTCACCAACATGCCAACCAAATCCGGCTGCTGCCTCAAACTCTTCTGAAAACTGGGAAGCATAGACCATCAACTTTTTAGGAACACACCCGCGAATAACACAAGTACCACCCCAGCGGTACTCTTCTGCAATACCTACTCGCTTGCCCATACCAGCAATCAGTCTACCTGCCCTGACACCGCCTGAACCGCCACCAATTACAAAAAAGTCATAATCATATTGAGACATACCATATCCTAAAAACAAAACCCGGCAGAAGCGCCGGGTTTAATATAATCGTGTCAATGAATTGATGCCAGCTT
>CALDZZ010000055.1 GCA_937944075.1 uncultured Rhizobiaceae group bacterium | reverse complement strand
CTCCAACTTCGACTGGGACAATATGTGCAGCATCGAGATTGACATTGTTTGAAGGGGTTAAGATTCTTTCTTGAGTTATCGCACATCGACAATTGAAATTCTTAAGCAAATTTTTTCTAAAGGATATGCTTCGTGCTTTCTTCTTTGTCTCGGGTATGGTTACTAATGGCCTTTGTTCCAGCATGCTAAACTCTGATTGACTAAAAGCTTCGATTTCTGTTTTCGCCTCAGAATAATCTGAATTTGAAATAGGACCGTCGCCCTTAAAAAAGCCCCATCGTGAATCACCAATTTTGTTATTTAGCTCAATAAATTCAGAATCAGTTTGTTTGACCAATTTAATTAAGAAACGTTCTGTATTATCCATATCTCTTTGAAAAAAGACTAAATCGTCAGCCTGCGCTTCATTCCTCAGCGGTCCTAAATTTGAAGTCAACCGCCTTTCTGGTGGGCGCGTGCCACCCCATGTTTGATACTGGTAGCGTGTTGTTACAGTGCTAACGTAATTCCCACTAACCATTAATATTGCTTCAATTATAACATCAACAGTCGGTGTTTCAGTTGTAATTTTGCCTGATACATCTGGGAAATAATCTTCAATAGCTTTTGGTATAACCATACCACCTTGGTGGCCTTTAGCTGCACCAGTATCGTTATGGGATAGTTTTTTAAAAACAGGCTTATCAAAATTCATTTTCAATATTTAATGTTTCATTAGTAAAACATCAAATTAAAATAATTTTATACTCTAAATGAAAAAAAAGCGGTGTTGCCACCGCTCTCATTTTTATCTCCGATTATGCGAAGCTTACTTTTTTCTCTTCCACGATATCGGGTATTTTTGTATCGCTGTTGAAGGCTACGGCGATTTCCTTGATGAGTTTTGCCGGGTTTTTCTCACCATCCCACATCTGTCCGTAATCGGGTTTGAAGATGATTGCGACGACATCGCGTGAATCCGGGCTTCCGGAGAACCATGTCTCTGCGTATGGGCCCCACATTTCCTTGATGAGCGATACATCCTCACTGACTGTCATGGTACCGGTGATGGAGGCATGGGCATTGGTGATGGGGTTTGAAAAGGTCAGTAACCCATTGGGATTGTTGCGAATTTCATCCGTCTTGTGCGTAATGCGGTGCGTCAGGAAACGTATTTCGCTGTTTTCCTTGTCTAAAAAAGGGACCATTGGTCTGGCACGCATTGTGTCGCCGTCCACGGTTGCCACCATCGCGTTTTGAAAGCCGTTGATGAAGTTCCAGAAATCCTTGATTGTCTCGTCCATTGTTTTTTCCTTTCGTTACGCGAAGATAATGACCGAACCCGAAAATCGTTTCATGGTTTTTGCGTTTTTTCTGATCACAGGCCTGAAAGGCAAACCGGCAATTAATCCGGGTTTGTAGCAAATAGCCCCTCCCAATTCGCGGTTCCCTATCCTATATTCAAGGCATGGCAAAGAATCCCAAAAACACGTCAGGCATGGATGAAGCGCCCCAGCAGCCCTTGAGCGGTGAGCCGCTTTCCGGTTCTGTTTCTTCATGGGCCGAGGAAATTGCCGAAGAGGCGCGAAAAGACGAGGTCTCGACGGGGGAGGCAAGACAAGAGGCAATAAAGCCTGCTTCCAAGGCACCCAGGCAACCCCCTGCAAAAACTTCCAAACCGGGCAAGTCTGCTGGTGGCACAATCCTTGGTGGCGCAGCATCGCCAAAGGAACGCGCGGCAACGGGTTTAAATCCAATCTCGGGCCTGGAAGTCTCCCTGGAAAAAGCGGAAGAACTTCTGGCGCATCAAAAGGCCAACAAGAAGAAATCCAAGTCGAAGAAAAAAGACGACAACACCATCGCCAAGCCCTTCGGCTATGATGGTGAGGCACTGGAAGGCGTCACCGCGACAGTTGAGGCGCTGTCCGCATTAATCGCCAACGGCAATCCGCTGATCAAGAATGGCGAGGAATGGGTGCCGCACCGCCCTGCAAGACCGGTCAAATCCGATGGCGGCATAGCCTTCAAGATGGAAACACCTTTCACCCCATCAGGCGACCAGCCAACGGCCATCAAGGATCTCGTCGAAGGCATTAGCCAGGACGACCATACTCAGGTTCTCTTGGGCGTAACGGGTTCCGGCAAGACCTTCACCATGGCCAAGGTGATTGAGGAGACGCAGCGCCCTGCCCTCATCCTTGCCCCGAACAAGACACTTGCAGCCCAGCTGTATGGCGAGATGAAAAACTTCTTCCCGGATAATGCGGTTGAATATTTCGTCTCCTATTACGATTACTACCAGCCCGAGGCTTACGTCCCGCGTTCGGATACCTATATCGAAAAAGAATCCAGCGTGAACGAGCAGATCGACCGCATGCGCCACTCCGCCACCCGCGCGCTGCTGGAGCGAGATGATGTGATCATCGTGGCATCGGTTTCCTGCATCTATGGTATCGGCTCGGTCGAAACCTATACCGCCATGACGTTTGAAATGAAGATTGGTGACACACTCGACCAGCGCCAGCTTCTGGCAGACTTGGTGGCCCAGCAATACAAGCGCAACGATCAGGCCTTCACGCGCGGCACGTTTAGAGTGCGTGGTGATACGATCGAGATTTTCCCTGCTCACCTGGAAGACAGCGCTTGGCGCATTTCG
>CALDZZ010000054.1 GCA_937944075.1 uncultured Rhizobiaceae group bacterium | reverse complement strand
GGCTGAGGTAAAGTCGGCCTTGAACTTGTCATAACCACCAAGGTCAGCATCAAATGCAGCTTGCAATGCACCTGGAAGTTTGTTGCCACCGCCATCTTTTTTCATCCAATGCCAAAAATGAATGTGGTTGTAATGTTGTGCGGCATTGTTGAACAGACCCGCATTTGTGCCATGACTTTCGCGGACGATGTCCTCAAGGCTTTTATCTGCCATCCCGGCTTCTTCCGCAAGCTTGTTGCCATTATCGACGTAAGCCTTGTGGTGTTTGTCGTGGTGGAATTCGAGTGTCTCGGCTGACATGTATGGGTCAAGCGAGTCATAAGCATAAGGTAGATCAGGTAGTTCGAAAGCCATTATTTAACTCCAAATTGTTTTGTGTGGGTTATTAATGCAGTAGATAAGGCTTTCGTTCCCGTTTGCCAATGGCTAGGGTGCATGTAAGTACATTTTTAGGAATAATCCCATGATAAAAGCATATGTTTTTGATGCCTATGGAACATTGTTTGATGTTCATTCTGCGGTCGCCAGACACTTTGACAAGGTTGGTGAGTCCCCTGCCCGTGTTTCAGAAGTCTGGCGCAACAAGCAGTTGGAATATACCTGGGTTCGTACTGGCATGAAACACTACAAGGATTTTTGGCAACTCACTGCAGAGGCGCTTGATTTTGCCCTGGCAGCTGTGCCGGGCAGCAATTCAGAATGCAGACAAACGCTGCTAGATGCATATCTCAGTCTGGATTGCTACAAGGAAGTTCCTGCTGTCTTGAATAAACTGAGAGACAAGGGAGCTAAAACTGCCATCCTATCCAACGGGTCGCCAAAAATGCTTTCGGCTGCAGTTGAGAATGCAGGTCTTACCAACTTGCTCGACGATCAATTTTCAGTCGATGAATTAAAACTGTTTAAAACTGACCCTTCGACCTATGGCATGGTGACCAACAAATATGGCATATTGCCTTCTGAAATTGCATTCCAGTCCTCGAACCGATGGGATATCGCAGGTGCCAAAGCATTCGGGTTTGAGTGCAACTGGATTAACCGAACCAATCAGCCGGATGAATATGATGACCTGGCACCCAAAAAAGTGCTAAGCGATTTGAACGGATTGCTGGATTAAACCTGCGCTTTTTCCTTAGCCTTGGTTACGATGTCTTGCTTTTTCTGGTTTTCGCGATGAATCGTGTAAACGGAAGCGCCTATGATTATCATGGCACCAAACCACGTCCAGAAATCCGGTAAATTTTCAAACAAGAGCCAGCCAAAAAAGACTGCATATATCAGACGAACATAATCCAGTGAGGCCATGACCGAAGCCTCACCATATTTATACGCGTTTATATTCAGCATTTGTGCGCCATAAGAAATGATGCCCATTGCTACCAGCAGGATCCACTCGAAAGGCGTAGGCCACACCCAAAGCCAAATGCCAGGAATGGCAACTGCAAGGCCAACACCCAGGGCCTGGTAGGTCAGTATTGTGGTCGTGGATTCAGTTCGTGTCAGAATTCTAATTACAACCATGACGGAACCAGCTCCGGCCGCCCCAATCAGCGCATAAACACCATAGATCGTAAATCCGTCAAAGCCCGGCCGCAAGACAATCAATACGCCTACAAACCCTATGATAACAGCAAACCATCGTCTGATCCCAATAACTTCATTGAGGAAGAATATGGCACAGATTGTAACAAAGAAGCTTTTGGCAAAGCCGATTGCTGTAGCATCTGCAAGTGGCATGTTGACGACTGCCGTAAACCCGAACCCCATAGCAATCAAAGCAAGAACAATGCGTAAAAGCTGCAAACCCATATGATTTGACTTCAGGCTTCCGGGGAAATTGGTCATGATGGTTGGCGCTACGATAATGGCCATGACAATTTGTCGAACCAGCAATATCTGAAAGACATCAAGCCTCTGGCCTGCGAGTTTTATGAGCGCAACCATAGTCCCGAACCCGGCGGCTGCAAACATCAGGATTATGCCACCCTTTACATTGTTGGGAAGTGCATCAAAGCTGATTTTCAGGGAGGAGACTGTCCGGTTCATTTTGTAACCCTACAGAGTAAAACCAAAAAAGGACATAAGATAATTTTGCCAGTGATTGAGGGTCGACGCAATTGGCAAACACACTTATATCTTGAAACAGAACAGCGTCAGGAACCCGCAATGAATGAAATAACACATACAAAATTTGGGATGGGCACTTCCAACCTTCGCAAGGAAGACAATGCATTTATAACGGGTACAGGTTGTTACACTGACGACATTACAGATACCGGCATTCTGTATGGATATGTAATGCGCTCACCGGCAGCACATGCAAGGTTTGTGATCAATGATATTTCACAGGCGCAGGAGCATCCAGGTGTTCATGCTGTTTTAACCGCTGATGATGTTTCTGATATAAAGCCACTTGCCTGTATTGTTCCTGTGACACAGCCCGATGGTAGCCAAAACGCCAATCGTGACATTCCGATTTTGTGCAAGGATATTGTTCGCCATTTGGGAGATGCAATTTGCTTTATTGTGGCTGAGAGTGTCGCAATTGCAAAGGATGCTGCAGAACTGATTGATCTGGACTTTGAAATTCTTGATGCAGTTGTAGACACCAAAATGGCTCTGGATGAAGACAGTATAAAGGTCTACGAGGATGGTGACCAGAACCTGGCTTTCACACACTTTATGGGACAGCGCGAAGAAACCGACGAAGCTTTTTCAAAAGCCGATCATGTGGTGGAAATCGAGGTTATCAACAATCGACTCATCTCGAACTATATGGAAACCCGTGCGATACAAGCCAAGTGGGATGATGACAAAAATCGTTTTGATGTAACAGTAGGCTCTCAAGGGGTCTTTGGCATTCGACGAAACCTTGCAAATATCATGAACCTTGAACAAGACCAAATCCATGTCATGACACCAGATGTCGGGGGTGGATTTGGCACCAAGGTTTTTGTGTATCGCGAATATCCTCTTTGCATGATTGCTGCGAAAAAACTTGGGCGCCCCGTTAAATGGACCTGCGATCGCAGTGAGCATTTTGTTAGTGACGCACACGGCCGAGATAATGTTGCCACCGCCAAAATGGCAATGGACAAGGACGGCAGATTTCTGGCCATTGAAGTGGATTTGATTGCCGCCATGGGCGCTTACTTACATGCTTATGGCCCTTATATTCCCTATCTTGGCATTACCATGACGACCGGAATTTATGACATTCCTGCAATGGCTGTTCTGATGCGAGGCAGTTATACCCACACCGTTCCAACCGACGCCTACAGAGGTGCAGGCAGACCGGAAGCTGCCTATTTGATTGAACGACTGGTTGATAAATGCGCCCGTGCAATTGGCCTGTCTCCTGATGAAATTCGAAGGCGAAACCTGATCAAGCCAGAACAACTGCCCTATACCACACCAGCCGGCAGGATGTACGACACAGGTGAATATCAGGCGCATATGGAAATGTGCATGGACAATGCTGACTGGAATGGTTTTGAAGCCCGCAACCAAGCAGCAAAGGCAAGTAACAAAATCCGTGGCATTGGCATGTCCACTTACATTGAGGCTTGTGCCTTTGCCGGCTCCGAGCCAGCCTTTGTCGAGCTGAAGGAAGATGGCAGCTTCGACTTGAAGATTGGCACGCAATCGAATGGCCAGGGTCACGCTACTGCATATGCACAATTGGCCGCAGAAAAACTTGGGATTGATTATGATCAAGTCACATTGCGCCAGGGGGACACGGATGATCTGGAAAATGGCGGCGGCACCGGCGGCTCAAGGTCGATTCCACTAGGTGGTGTTTCAGTTGTAAGAGCCAGTGAACAACTGGCTGAAAAACTGAAAAACCTGGCAGCAGATGAACTGGAAGCCTCAAGTGAGGACATTGTGCTGGAGCAAGGTAACGCCAAGATTGTCGGCACTGACAGGCTCATCAGTTTTGCTGATATTTTCAAACTTTCCACGGATAAGACTGACTTGAAGGGAGAAGGCGAATTCAAGCAAACCGAAGCCACCTACCCCAATGGCACGCATATTTGCGAAGTGGAAATTGACCCGTCTACAGGCATAACGGAGATTGTAAGATATACGGTTGTTGATGATTTTGGTGTAACCGTTAATCCGCTGTTGCTGGCCGGGCAAGTACATGGCGGTATTGTTCAAAGTATCGGCCAATGTTTGAACGAGAATGTGGTCTATGACAGCGAGGGCCAATTGCTTACAGCCTCTTTCATGGATTATGGCGTACCGCGTGCAGACAATGTTCCCGGCTTTGATTTTTCCACCAGAAACGTGCCATCAACAACCAATGCTCTTGGTATCAAGGGAGCCGGAGAAGCAGGAACGATTGGTGCTACGCCAGCTGTCATGAACGCCATTTCTGACGCGCTGAACCGGGAATATGAAATCTTTGATATCGATATGCCGGTAACGCCTGCAAAACTTTGGGCAATCATCAACAAGGCCTCCTAAGCCGCTTGCATCGGCTTGGTTTACTGTTTAAAACAATGAACAACTCATGGAAGTGCCTGTTTAATACAGGCTGAGACTCGGACAGGATTTTTTATTAATCAAAGTCCCTGAATTCTTTGAACCTGATCTGGATTGTGCCAGCGTAGGGAATGGGTGATTGTTTATAAAATCCCCCACAATTGAAACCGGAGTGAGCTTTGCAGGAAGACGCTAAAAGCATTGTGTTGGATAAAGCCTTAAAGGCAATCGAGGCATTGCGCAGTGATGGCGCTCGCGTTCACTCCATCACCAATACAGTCGCGCAGAACTTCACAGCAAATGTGCTTTTGGCCTGCAATGCAAAGCCTTCGATGACGGTTAACCCAGATGAGGTTGAAGACTTTACCAGGCGTTCTGATGCGCTTCATATCAATCTTGGTACGCTTGATAATGAACGTATGGACGCCATTCAAAAAAGCATGTTTGTTGCAAAGCAAAAAAATAAACCAGTAACACTGGACCCGGTCATGGCACATGTGTCG
>CALDZZ010000053.1 GCA_937944075.1 uncultured Rhizobiaceae group bacterium | reverse complement strand
GCAACAATTTCCTGCTTTTCATCAAGTCCGTTGCCATAGGCCGAAAGTTCACCACGAATAATCCGGTAAGCCTCCGCGACATCGGGTTCATTGGCAGAAATCAGATGCAACAAGACGCGTGTGCGTTCGACGTGCCCAAGGAAGCGGTCACCAATCCCGACACCTTCATGAGCCCCTTCAATAAGACCCGGAATATCCGCAATTACAAATTCGCGGTTATCAACTTTGGTAACACCAAGGTTTGGATGCAAGGTGGTGAACGGATAGTCTGCTATCTTGGGCTTGGCTGCCGTAACGCTTGCCAGAAAGGTTGACTTGCCTGCATTGGGAAGCCCCACAAGACCTGCATCGGCAATCAGTTTAAGTCTCAACCAGACCCAGCGTTCCTTGCCCTCAAGGCCCGGGTTCACCCGGCGCGGTGCCTGATTGGTCGATGTCTTGAAGTGTGCGTTGCCGAAACCGCCGTTGCCACCCTTGGCTATGCGGTAACGCTGGCCAAGTTCATCAAGATCGGTAATCAGTGTTTCATTATCTTCTTCGTAAATCTGGGTGCCAACGGGTACTTTCAGCACGACATCATCCGCATTTGCGCCATTGCGATTGCGCCCCATGCCGTGGCCACCGGTGGATGCCTTGAAGTGCTGTTGATAACGATAGTCAATCAATGTGTTTAGACCATCGACGGCCTCTACCCAGACATCACCACCCTTGCCACCATCGCCACCATCCGGGCCACCCATGGCAATATATTTTTCACGGCGGAAGGAAAGCGAACCCGAGCCACCATCGCCTGAACGGATGAATACCCTGGCTTGGTCAAGAAATTTCATGTGATGTTCTCCCCAAGCCTTTCATTGTGCTAGGCGGCGACTGCGCCCATCCAGCTTTCGCGGGTAATACGGAAATGGTCGACGACCTGTTCCTTGTTCATGGTGCTGGAAATATGCTTTTCCTGCTTCCAGAAATTACCACCACATTTTTCAATAACACGCCTTGATGCCGTATTGTCTTTCAGGACAGACATCAAAAGCATTTCTTCTGTGCCGGCCTTGAAAAACAGGTCAACAAGGGCACGGGCAGCTTCAGTAGCATAGCCCTTCCCCCAAAACTCTTCACCCAACCAATACCCCATGTGAGGCAAATCAAAACGACGATTGACCAAGTGCACACCGCAAATACCCATGAACTGACCATTATCAGCATGCGTAATCGCAAAGACCACTTCACCGGCCTCGGTTTTTGAAACTGTTTCAATAAAGGCCTCTGCATCCTTGTCAAAATATGGATAAGGCATGGATTCGAGCATGCTTGAAATCTTGCGATTGTTCGCAAGCACTGCAATGTCGGAAACATCGTCCTTGTTGGGAGCGCGCAGGACAAGATTTTCAGTCGTCAGAATTTCGCAGGCAAAAGCAAGGCTTTGCGCTTCGTTTCTTTCTTCTCGTGTCATGACATTCTCCAAAACAAAAAGGGAGGCGGTGTCCCGTCTCCCCTTTCAAATTTTGCAACTCAATTTGACCGGGGTTAGAAACACCGGATTAATTGATTCCGGTTATTCAGCAGCTTCTGCCGGGACGACGTTGATAAATGTTCGTCCATTGGATTTACGTTGAAATTCAACCTTACCGTTAACAACGGAATAGATTGTGTGATCCTTGCCCATACCAACATTATCGCCCGGGTGCCACTTTGTGCCACGCTGACGTGCTATGATGTTGCCAGGTACAACTTCTTCATTACCGAATTTCTTGATACCAAGACGACGACCTGCGGAATCGCGACCGTTACGGGACGAACCACCAGCTTTTTTATGTGCCATTATTTAGTCTCCTTAAGGTTACGATCTTACTTGATCTTGTCTTTAGCCTGAGCCTGCCAGTCTTCAATCTGTGCAGCACTAAACGGCATGTATTCATCTACTCTTACAATATCTTCAGGCGTAAGGGCAGCAATTTGTGCAAAGGTCATGATGCCTTGCTCATTCAACTGTCTTTCAGCTACCGGGCCGATGCCCTTGATGTCTGTAAGCTTGTCCGGGTCACCGGCAGGGGCTGCAAACATTGGCTCGCCTGGTACAGGCGCATCAGACTTTGTTTCTTTCTTGGGTGCTTCCTTCTTTGGAGCAGCCTCTTTTTTCGGTGCGGCTTTTGCTTCCGGAGCAGCTTTTTCCTTTGCAGGCTCTGCCTTCTTAGGCGCAGCTGCTTTTTTCGAAGCTTTTTTACCGTCTGTCAAAATTTCTGCAATGCGCAGCAACGTATGATGTTGACGATGACCAATTGTACGGCGTGAGTTTTGGCGACGACGCTTTTTGAAAGCAATAACCTTGCGGTCACGGCCCTGGTCAAGAATTTCAGCAGAAACCATTGCACCATCAACCAATGGAGCGCCTATTGTTGCATTGGCACCTTCGCCAACCATCAAAACATCATTAAGCTCAATAAAATCACCGACTTCGCCAGCGATTTTTTCAATTTTTAACGTATCCTCAGCGACAACGCGATACTGCTTGCCACCGGTTTTTACGACTGCGAACATCTTTTTTCCTTCCAGTGTTCAACAGGCTCTCACGAGTATAACCCACTCGCGGGCCATCTTTTTTCAGTCTTCCGATAGGGAATAAGAAACAAACAAGCGCGAACAAGTCCGCGCTGATTGCGTGCATATAGACTCGATTGGGAGTTCAAGTCAAGTATCGAGCAAGATATTCCATCGCTCGCGGATCGCTTTTTCTATTACCGGATCAACATAAACATCCGGCTCTTGTGCCAGTATATTTTTCACTTTTTCACGCGCCACACTCCAGGCATCAGGCGCACCACTGTCGTTCCAGTCCCGCGGTGTCTGGCGATTGGCAAGTTTAGGGTAATAATAATCCCGCTCCATAGCGCCCATGGTATGCGGCCCTCCCAAAAAGTGCCCTTCTCCCGTTGTCACCACTTCCTTGATGGTCGAAACGCCAAGCGTTTCCTCGTTCACCTCAAAGCCGCGGATGGCACGGTGGACATTCGAGAGCATTTCATTGTCCAATACGAACGCCTCAAATGAGGCCCCCAGAAGCGAAGCCATCATGCCCGCACTTTCATAAATCATGTTGGCGCCTGACAGGCCACATGAAAGTGCCGACAGGGCTTTCTCGGCCCCCATCTGCGCATCAACCGCCTTTGCATCTGCCATGGATGAGGCAACGCCTGTAGGCAGTCCCAAATGGTTGCCGATTTGAGCAGCGGCTGCATTCATCATGGAAATCTCACCACCAGAGCCACAAAATGCGCCTGTTCTGAGATCAAGCACAAAGGGCCAATTGGAAAAAATTGTCGGATGACCCGGCTTGAAGAGATTGACAAGTATCAACCCAGCCAGAGTTTCAGCCGTCGTCTGCGCCAACATGCCTGCAGGTGTTGCAGGGGCTGTGGCACCTGATTGTGCTGCAATAATCTCGTTAATCGGCATGTTGTGTTTTAGCACTTCAAGCATCACCTCAACCGCATCTTCACCGTAGCGAAGCGGTGATATCACGGGTGAAATATGAACTTTGCAAAACGGACGCTCGGCAAACTTTCCCTTGCCACCCAAAACCATGTCAAACATCTCGACAATCGGGTCAACATATTCACCCAGCGTGAAACTCATGCCCACAGGTTTTGTTGTGCCCTTGACAAGCGCAAAGGCTGTATTCATTTCAACATCAAAATTATCGGTTATATCCGTGGCGATACAACAACGCACAAACCAGTTGATATTCTCGAGCTTGTCTATCAATCGCGTGAACTGAGCAAGGTCTGCAAGCGTGGAGGGCCTGTAAAGTCCCGTGTCCATATCGAGAGCCTGCACGGCGGCACCACCGGTTCCATACCAGACACGATCTCCCCCCACTTCAATATCATGTTTGGGATCACGCCCGTAAAAGGTAAAATTCTTGCAAGCCTTGTCGATAATATCTTCAACGAACCGACGCGGGTAGGACAACCGCCCAAGCTCGTTGACATGGCACCCTTGTGCAAGGGCCTGCTTCATAACCACATCCGGCACTTCTGCCATGCCAATGTCTTCAAGAATTTCAAAGGCGGCATTCAGTATGTCTTGGAGTTCCTGGTCATTAAGCGGCTTGTATTGCCCCCCCACTTGTCCGGGCGCGGCTGGCAAATGCTGTTGTACTGGCGCTTGGCGCATGGCAATGCGGCCTGCACGTCCACCCGCCCGTCCATTTGATTGTCTTGTTGAACGTTTAGCCATACTGCCCTCCAAAGCTGATCGAATAATTACGCTTGGCAGAAGATTGAACAAGCACTATAAATTTGATTTTGGTAATTCGATTTTTAGTTTTGGATTTTTCGATGCAAGAACAAAAACAGGCAAGACTCTCACTCAGGGCCATTGAGGTATTTGTTGCCGCCCTTGAAGAAGGCTCGATTTCAAGGGCGGCCAAACGCCTTGGCGCAAGCGCTTCTGCCGTATCGCTTCAATTGTCAAATCTCGAAGACGTATTGGATGCACGCTTGATTGAGCGCTCCTCAAGACGTTTCCAATTGACGTCCGCAGGCGAGTTGTTTGCGCCACGCGCAAAATCCATTCTTGATGAAGTCACGATCGCAAAATCAGAAATGTCGAGCGCCAGTCATGCCCCGAAAATGGACATCGCCATGGCCGTGATTGAGGATTTTGACAGTGAGGTCCTGCCAAACTGGATTGGAAACCTGCAAAAAGACTATCCGCAATGCAATTTCACCATACGAAGCGGCGCCAGCCATGAAAATCACGCGGCCCTTTCCAGTCGCGGTTTTGACATGATCATTGCGGCTGACAACACAAAAGACATTGAATGGATCGAGGAACATGCCGTTCTGCACGATCCATACATCATCGTAGCTGCTTCCCCCGATCTGGCAAGCGCGTCGATAGATGAGTTGATGCGCTATCCCTTCATTCGCTACTCGCAAGAGCAATTGATGGGCCAGCAGATCGAAGCACAATTGCGGCGAACCAAAAACATTCCGGCCAAATCTCATGAATGCTCCAGCACGCAAGCCGTATTTGCGCTGGTTGAAGAGTTCAACGGATGGGCAATAACAACTGCATCGGCGTATCTGGGCGCCAATAAAAACAACCTGTTTGGCGCAAGTCTTCCTATTGCAAGTTTTTCCAGAACCATTGCACTGTATTCACGCCGCGACACCATGGGCGAATTGCCCTTGAGGTTTTCACAATCCCTGCGCAAAAGCCTTGAGGCAATCTTCATCAGGCGTGTGCAAAAATCCCTGCCCTTTGCAAAGGAAAATGTGCATCTGATAAATGCGCAAGAAAATCAAAATCATTAATTCGATTTTTCAAAATAAAGAAGTACAACGCCTTCAATTCAGTTGACGTGCATCTGCTTCACTTTCAAACTTCAGCAGGACTGCAATTGAGGAGCTTGGGCATGAAAACACAAACGGATGTAGTGGTAATTGGTGGCGGCATTGCCGGATGTTCAACGATTTATCATCTTACGCAAGAAGGCATCACTGATTGCATGTTGCTGGAGCGTGATGAGTTGACCTCCGGCACCACCTGGCACTCGGCAGCACAAGTCACCAACTTCGGTGGTAACCAGACCATGGTCGGCCTCAAAACCCATTCGATAAAACTCTACAAGGAACTGGCAGACGACCCCGAATACCCAATCAACTATCACCATGCAACAGGTGGCCTGCGTCTGGCTACCAAGCAGGATCATCTGGATGGCTACAACCACTTCCTTTCAATGGCCAAGGGAATGGGGGTGGAGTTTGAACTGATCGACGCAGAAGAATCAAAACGGCGTCACCCGATTATATCAACCGATGGGTTGCTGGGTGCACTTTGGGATCCGCTGGACGGCGATATTGATCCGGCACAATTGTGTCAGGCACTCGCACGACGTGCCAGAAAAGCAGGTGCAGAGATCCATCGTTTCACGCCTGTTACAGCATTGACCCAAAAGCCGGATGACAGTTGGATTGTTCACACCGACAAGGGCGACATTCACTGTCAGTCCATCGTCAACGCTGGTGGATATCGTTGCAATGAAGTCGGTAAAATGATGGGTGTCGAACACCCCGTCGCTTCGATGGAACACCAATATATGCTGACTGAAACGCTTCCTGAAATAGAAGCATTGGCAGACACGCACGGCGAAGATTTCCGCTCACCGCTTATTCGCTGCCCGCAAGCGGACTTTTATCAACGCGCCGAGAAGAAAGGCTTGCTGATTGGGTTTTACGAACAGGACTGCAAAACCTGGGGACTGGACGGCATCGATCCCAACTTCGTAAACGCTCTATGCCCGGATGATCTTGACCGTGTAGTCGATGTGATGGAAGGCGCTTTCCACCGCATTCCCTGCCTTGAAACCGCTGGCATCAAATCCGTTATCAATGGCCCAATCACTTACACGCCAGATGGTCTACCACTAGTTGGCAAAATTCCTGGCAAGCGCAATGCCTATTGCATTACAGGTCTTCGAGCAGGGCTTGGCGAAGGCGGCGGGCATGGCTGGTTACTTGCACAAATCATTGCCCATGGCGAAGCCTGTTACGATACATGGTCTCTGGATCCACGACGGTTCACACAATATGCAACGCAGGAATATACAGCGCTCAAGGCTATCGAAGACTATCAAAACGAATTCCGTTTCCACATGCCACACGAGCACCGCCCGGCGGGTCGTTTGGCCAAGGTCACACCTCTATATTCAACGCTGAAAAACGCAGGCGCGCATTTTGCAACCGTCAACGGCTGGGAACGACTGGACTACATTGCACCCTCACCGGACTTTGAAGAAACACTTTCCTTCCACTTCAACAATGTTGATGATCTCGTCGCCAAGGAAATTGAGCTTGTGCAAACCAAAGTTGGCCTGACAGAGGTTAACGGTTTCAACCGGTATGAGATTACCGGAAAAGACGCCCATGACTGGCTGGATGGCATCATGTGTTC
>CALDZZ010000052.1 GCA_937944075.1 uncultured Rhizobiaceae group bacterium | reverse complement strand
TGAACAAATGTCACTGACCTTCACCAAGGCGAAGGTGCAATCTGAAAATCCGGAAGAAAAACCGGATGAGGATGACGGAATGCAAATCGGCTTTGTGATTTTTGATGAATTAAAAGAGCGCAAGAAAGTGCGAGAGGCTGCTAGGCGCAAAAAGCCTGCGCGCAAGAAAACAGTCAAGAAAGCTCAACCTAAAAAATGACCCTGCACCGTGGACATTGCAGATGCGAAGGCGTTGTAATACTGGCCAGATGTGAGCCGGAAATCATGGTCTATTGCCATTGCGATGATTGCAGACGATCAGCCGGTGCGCCCTTGATTGCTGCCGTTAGTTTTGAAAAAGAACACATCGAATGGAAAAGCAGCGATACGCTATCCAGATACGTCAACGGTACGTGTGCCAGACTGTTTTGCAACGCCTGCGGCTCACCAGTTGCACAAGAGCATGAGAGTGCACCGAGCAGAACATATTTCAATACAGCCTTCATGGATGAACCGGAGCGTTTTGCCCCGACAGCCCATTCATACGCACTTGAACAATTGCCATGGCTGGAATTGAACGACACCTTGCCAAGACACAAAAAGACGGTCTCGATTGAGGCCAAGTAGACAATGGAACCGATGAAATGAAATTCACACTGTCATGGTTGAAAGACCATCTTGAAACAGACGCCACTCTGGACGAAATTGTCGAAACACTCACGCTGATTGGCCTTGAGGTTGAAGAGGTGGATGACAAGTCGCAGTTTGAGCCGTTCAAGATTGCAAAGGTGCTCACGGCTGAAAAACATCCCGATGCCGACAAGCTTCGTGTGCTTTCTGTTGATACAGGCGAAGGCGATCCGGTTCAGGTTGTCTGCGGTGCGCCAAACGCAAGGGCTGGCATGTATGGCGCTTTTGCAGCGCCGGGGGCCTATGTGCCGGGTCTGGACATCACGCTTGCGATTGGCAAGATTCGTGGCGTGGAAAGCCATGGCATGATGTGTTCCGAGCGTGAGCTTGAAATGTCGGATGAACATGACGGCATCATTGATTTGCCTGAAGGACTGGAAGTCGGCGCATCCTTTGCAGACTATGCAGGTCTCAATGACCCGGTTATCGAAATTGGCATTACACCCAACAGGCCCGATGCACTGGGTGTGGCGGGTATCGCTCGCGACCTTGAGGCGGCCGGTCTTGGCAAGGTCAAGCCGGTATCCATTGCAGCACCAAAAGGCAATGGCGCATGCCCGGTTTCAGTGAAGCTTGATTTTGACAAATCGCAGGAAAATCTCTGTCCTGCTTTTGGCCTTCAGTTGGTAAAGGGTGTAAAAAACGGGCCTTCGCCGAAGTGGATGCAGCAAAGACTGATTGCCATCGGCCTTCGCCCGATTTCTGCGCTCGTGGATGTCACCAATTACATCACCTATGACATGGGGCGCCCGCTTCACGTGTTTGATGCAGACAAGGTCAAGGGTGATCTGGTTGTGCGCAGGGGAAAGACTGGTGAATCGTATCTGGCACTTGATGGCAAGGAATATACGGTTACAGACAAAATGACGGTAATTGCAGACGATAATGGTATTGAATCGCTTGCAGGCATCATGGGCGGGGAAGAATCCGGATGTGGAGATGATACTGTCAACGTCCTGGTGGAATCTGCCCTTTGGGAGCCGCTCAACATTGCACGTACCGGGCGCGATCTGGGTATCAATACAGATGCACGCTATCGATTTGAGCGCGGGGTTGATCCCTCATTCATGGAGCCGGGGCTATATCACGGCACAAATCTGGTCATGGAACTTTGCGGTGGTGAAGCATCCGAACCCCTGATTGTGGGTGAAGTTCCAAAACCCGACCTGATTATTGATTTTCCGGTCTCTGAAGTAAACCGTCTGACAGGCATCGACGTTTCCAGTGAGGACTGCCAGTCAATTCTCAAACGACTGGGCTTTGGTGTTTCCGGGATGGGTGACACCCTGCAGGTTGCTGTGCCCAGTTGGCGACCGGATGTCTTTGGCAAGGCAGACATCGTGGAAGAAGTGATGCGCATTCATGGCATTAACAACATCGAGTCAAAACCGCTTGAGGCAACTGGTGCAGTGGGCAGCAAAATCCTGACGGCTGGTCAAACAAGAGCAAGAAATGCTCGTCGTGCACTTGCCGCCCGTGGCATGCTGGAAGCGGTGACCTATTCATTCATTCCAGAAGCACACGCAAAAGCCTTTGGCGGTGGTGGTCATGAATGCAAGCTTGCCAATCCCATTTCGGTTGAAATGTCTGACATGCGTCCATCGCTTTTGCCGGGACTAATCACGGCAGCTGGCAAAAACCAGGATCGTGGTGCAGGCGATGTGGCAATCTTTGAAGTGGCCAGCATTTATTTGGGCGATACACCAGAAACCCAGCACCGCGTGGCAGGCGGCATTCGTCGTGGCACAGCCGGGCTGACCGGCAGCGGCAGGGACTGGCGCGATGCAGGTTCTCCGGTAGATGTCTTTGATGCAAAGGCAGACGCTTTTGCAGCTTTGGAGGCGTGTGGCATGGATGTATCCAAGGCTCAGATTGTAGCTGGCGGCCCTGACTGGTATCACCCAGGCAGATCCGGCACCATCCAGCTTGGACCCAAACTCATCCTTGGGCATTTTGGCGAGATCCATCCCATGACCCTGGAGACGCTCGATGTTTCGGGGGCCCTATGTGGTTTTGAGATCATGCTGGACGCACTGCCTGCTTCCCGAAAAAAGGCAACCAAAACCAAACCACCCCTGGAGATTTCAGGCCTTCAGTCACTTGCACGCGATTTTGCCTTTGTAGTGGATAGTGATTGCGATGCACTGACGCTGGTCAAGGCAGCAACAGGAGCAGACAAAAATCTTGTCTCTGGTGTGAAGGTTTTCGATATTTTTGAAGGGGCTTCCCTTGGTGAAAACAAGAAATCAATTGCAATTGAAGTCATGCTCCAGCCAAGGGACAAAACCCTGACTGAAGAAGATATTGCTGCCGTCAGCAGCAAGATTGTTGCAACGGTTGAAAAAGCAACAGGCGGAACGCTGCGCGGTTAATAGATATAGCGTTTTGTAACGCGTGTGCTCTTGAAGAAGACATGCGCGCCCAGTTGCGTGAGTTTTTCAAGTCTGGTTGACCAGCCCGGATAAACATCATGTCGGTGATAATGTGTCATGCCATGAGCACTGGCATGAAATGCGCCACCAATGAATTTAGCTTCACGTGCTATGCCCTTGTTTAACAATTGGGCGGCAAGGCGTTGCATCTTTTTAAAACTGGATTTATTCCCTGGAACATCGGTAATGCCGTCACAGGCAAAAGAGAACTGGCAGCGATTGAACAAGTGATTGTTTTGAAAAACAACACCACAAACACTATCAGGGTAGGCGGATGAACGAACCCGGTTCAAGATCGTGGCTCCAACAGCATATTGTCCGATAATCGGTTCCCCGCGAGCCTCATGATAAAGCCCGAGCGCCATACAATTCAGCTCTTTTTGATGAAACCGAAAGGCTTCTACACGTCGTTGATGAGTGTCTGTAGCCGGTTTGGAACCTAATAAAGTCATGCTTGATATCAAGACTGATGATGCTAAAGCCTGCGTGTTTAATGCAAACACGCAAAGAAATGCCGCCAGAATGCGTGTGAAAATTTTACTCATGCCCCTTACTCCTTGGACAGAAGGATGGGGGATGATGGTTAACAATAAGAAAATTTATTACCCTAGGTAAGAAAAAAACTTACTTTACGTAATTATTTTTTCTTCAACGCTAATTCCTAACAGTTTGTTAACCATGATTTGACAAATTGAAGCCTTAAATATCATCTATCAACTGTGCTGGGTAATACAGGTTAGGTCTATTCATGAGAAAACTATCCAAATCTCTTCTTGCTGTTCTGGCTATGACGGTTAGCGTACCCGAAGTTGTTGTGGCGCAAACACCTGCTAAAAAACTCTTTGGAAACCGTCCGTTACCAGCGGCCTTGAAGCCTGCGGTTCACGGGTTTTACACCAAGGGCTGCATTGCTGGCGCGACAGCCATTCCCGTGGACGGGCCTAACTGGCAGGCAATGCGCCTTTCCAGAAATCGCCGTTGGGGACATCCAAATCTCATCAGCGCGATTGAAAAACTCTCTTACAAGGCAAAGGAAGATGGCTGGAATGGCCTTCTAGTAGGCGATATCTCACAACCAAGAGGGGGGCCGATGTTGACCGGTCACCGTTCGCACCAGATGGGTCTGGATGCTGATATCTGGCTGACACCCATGCCCAACAAACGCATGTCCTACCAGGAACGTGAAAATACCAGTGCGATTTCTGTCCTGAAAAAAGGCACCAACTTCGTCGATAAATCGCGCTGGACAAGAGCGCATACGCTTTTGCTTTATCACGCTGCCAACACACCAGGCATGGAACGTGTGCTTGTGCACCCTGGTATCAAGAAACAATTGTGCGAAACGGTTAGAGGCGACAAGACCTGGCTTAGCAAAATTCGCCCGACATGGGGGCATCATTACCACTTTCACTTGCGCATGGGTTGTCCTCCAGGGTCTCCCGGTTGTCGGAAACAGGCTGCAACACCAAAGAGCAATGGCTGCAATGACGGTTCTCTGGATTGGTGGTTCAATGTCGCTTTTGCTCCAAAGAAAAAATCGACCAAACCCGCAAAGAAAGCAAAACCGCGTCGTGAATTGACAGTGTCGGATTTGCCTCAGGCATGCAGCGCTGTATTGGGTGCGCCTTCGCCCTCATTGGAAGCTGCCACACACAAA
>CALDZZ010000051.1 GCA_937944075.1 uncultured Rhizobiaceae group bacterium | reverse complement strand
TTCAAAGACAAAGTAATGGACGTTGCAAACGCACCGGGTGAAGAAATTCTTCCAGGTGAACTTGGCAAGGCGCTTGAAATGCTCGCAGCCGGCAAGGAAATCGACTACGTTGGTGCAACAGCAGTTGAATTGATCGGCGGCGGCGAAAGTGCCGGTAACTACCGTGAAATCCTCGTAAAAGACCAGAAAAACACAACAGCGAAATTCCGCTAAGGTCTGTTAAAATCAACGACCCGAACTCCGGTTCGGGTCGTTTCTTCATGGGGGACGCGGCATGATTGTCGTAGAAGACGTTCACAAGCATTTTGGTGGCATTCGCGCAGTTGATGGCGCTTCGCTAACCATTGAAACCGGCACAATAACCGGATTGATCGGGCCAAATGGCGCCGGAAAAACCACCCTCTTTAATGTCATTGCCGGCTTGCACAAGCCTACCTCCGGACGCGTTCTGCTTGATGGAGAAGATATCTCGGGCCTAAGCCCGCATGAACTGTTTGCAAAAGGCCTGCTTAGAACATTTCAAATTGCCCACGAATTTTCAACACTGACAGTTCGCGAAAACCTGATGATGGTTCCCGGTGCACAATCCGGTGAAAGCCTTCTCAGCACCTGGCTGAAACCTCGAAAGGTAAAAGAGGAAGAAGAAGCCATTCGGGCAAAGGCGAATGAAGTCATAGAATTTCTTGAAATACCCCAGGTTGCCGATGAATTGGCAGGAAACCTTTCCGGTGGCCAGAAAAAACTGCTCGAGTTGGGCCGCACCATGATGGTTGACGCAAAAATCGTTTTTCTCGATGAAGTAGGTGCGGGTGTGAACCGCACACTGCTAAACACCATTGGTGATGCAATCCTGAGGCTTAACCAGGAGCGCGGCTACACATTCTGCATGATTGAGCATGACATGGAATTCATCTCTCGCCTGTGTGACCCTGTCATATGCATGGCAGAGGGCAAGGTGCTGGCTCAAGGCACGGCAGAAGAAGTCAAGAACAACGAAGAAGTCATCGAGGCCTATCTCGGCACAGGCTTGAAAAACAAGCCCGAAAAAGAGAGTGCGTGATGAACAGGGTCAACACCAGACGCCCTCACGCGACAGGGAACTAGAACATGGCATTTCTCATAGGCGAAAACATGACTGGCGGATATGGCAAGGGTGCGGACATTCTGCACGATTGCACCATAGGCGTTGAAAAAGGCGAGATTGCTGTTGTTGTTGGCCCCAATGGCGCAGGCAAATCAACAGCCATGAAGGCCGTCTTTGGCATGCTGAATATTCATACCGGTCGCGTGATGATGGACGGAGAGGAAATCACATCTTTATCCCCTCAGGCACGTGTGCAAAAAGGCATGGGATTTGTACCGCAAACAAACAATGTCTTCACCACCATGAGTGTTGAGGAAAATCTGGAAATGGGTGCCTTTATCCGTGACGACGACATTGCCCAAACCATGGAACAGGTATTCGACCTGTTTCCAATCCTGAAAGAAAAACGCAAACAACCGGCAGGTGAACTTTCTGGCGGCCAACGTCAGCAGGTTGCTGTAGGGCGCGCCCTCATGACCAAGCCAAAAGTTCTCATGCTGGATGAACCTACAGCCGGAGTTTCACCCATAGTGATGGATGAACTTTTTGACCGTATCATTGAAATCGCCAAAACCGGTATTGCAATCCTGATGGTAGAGCAAAACGCCAAACAGGCGCTCAACATTGCCGACAAGGGCTATGTTCTGGTGCAAGGTAAAAACCGATATACGGACACGGGTGAAGCCTTGATGGCAGACCCTGAGGTTCGAAAAGCATTTTTGGGTGGATAGCAGACATGACTGATTTTCTAAATGCCATCGTACTCCTTCTGAACTTCCTGGTGATACCGGGCATTGCCTATGGTTGTCAGCTGGCGCTTGGCGCGCTGGGCGTTACGCTCATCTACGGCATTTTGCGCTTTTCCAATTTTGCCCATGGAGAAACCATGGCGTTCGGCACCATGTTCACCATTATTGGAACCTGGTTCCTGCAATCAAACGGCATCAGCCTTGGGCCTATTCCAACGGCACTCCTTGCATTACCACTTGGTATTCTGGCAGCAGTTTTGTTGATCCTTGGCACAGACAAGCTGGTTTACAAGTTTTATCGCAAGCAAAAATCGACGCCTGTGATTTATCTCATCGCATCACTGGGTGTGATGTTCTTCTATAACGGCCTC
This sequence comes from uncultured Rhizobiaceae group bacterium, assembly GCA_937944075.1. Taxonomy (GTDB): domain Bacteria; phylum Pseudomonadota; class Alphaproteobacteria; order Rhizobiales; family Rhizobiaceae; genus JAALLB01. The sequence continues at coordinate 2,162 of CALDZZ010000051.1, read as the reverse complement.
ATTCGCTTTATCATTGGGCCGGATGACCGCATTTTCACAGATGGTTCGCGTTTCATCATTACGGCTCGCGAGTTCAAGGAAATGACCGGACTTGACCAGGGTCTGGCCTTCAAGATGACGCAAGGCATTACCATCGTCGTCACTGTAATCTGCGTAATTGCCCTCTTCTGGTTCCTGAACAAGACGCGCACAGGTAAATCCATGCGTGCTTATTCAGACAACGAGGATCTGGCGCTCCTATCAGGGATTAATCCGGATCGCGTTGTGATGATAGCATGGGTGCTGACTGCCGCACTGGCAACCATTGCCGGAACATTGTACGGCCTGGACAAGAGTTTCAAACCCTTCACCTATCTGCAAATTCTTTTGCCCATTTTTGCAGCTGCCATCGTCGGCGGTATCGGCAACCCGGTAGGCGCAATTCTTGGCGGGTTTGTCATTGCACTATCGGAAGTCTCTGTCACCTTCGCCTACAAGAGGGTAATCGCCTATCTGGTACCCGAAAGCTGGGCGCCTGAAGGCCTTGTTCAGCTCTTGTCGACGGACTACAAATTTGCAGTCTCCTTCTCAATTCTGGTGATCGTACTCCTTGTAAAACCGACCGGGCTGATGAAAGGGCAATCGATATGAGTTTCAATCTTCGCAATATCTCAATGTTTGCCATCATGGGTTTCATGTTCATTGCCGTTGGTGAATTCAACTCATGGTCAACAGCGCTCTTCATCCTGAACTTCTGTTTGATCTCAGCCATCATGTCGATGGGCGTCAACATTCAATGGGGGTATGCGGGCTTGCTGAATGTCGGAATCATGGGCTTTGTGGCGCTCGGCGGCATGGCGGCGACACTGGTTTCCATACCTCCGGTTCAAGGTGCAATCGAAGCAGGTGGCTCTGGCATAGTTTTCTCTGCCTTTTTAACCGCAATTTCCATTGGTGCCATTTATTTTGCCTATAAAATGCTGCGTGGCGGAACGCGGAAACTCGTTATCACAGCAATATCAATCGTCAGCTTTTTCGTAATCAGACATTTCTTTGACCCCGCAGTTGAAGCAATCGAGGCATACGATTCTGCCGGGACAGGAAATCTTGGAGGCCTCAACATGCCAATCATGTTTGGCTGGATATTGGGCGGCATTTTGGCTGCAGGCGCAGCCTGGATGGTCGGCAAGATTTCACTCGGCCTTCGCTCAGATTATCTTGCCATCGCAACACTTGGTATTTCCGAAATCATCATAGCCGTCCTCAAGAATGAAGACTGGCTGACAAGGGGCGTTAAAAACGTCAACGGCTTGCCACGCCCGGTTACGGTTCCTTACGAAGTGGAAATTCAACAATCCGCCTATTGGATAGACCTTGCAGAACGATGGAACATTTCGGTTGTCGATTTGTCATCGATTGTCGTCAAACTTTCATATGCCGCACTTTTTGCCGTGGTTCTGCTCATCATTCTTTATCTGTCAGAAAAAGCGCTTAACTCGCCCTGGGGGCGCATGATGCGAGCTATTCGTGATAATGAAACCGCCGCAGAAGCCATGGGCAAGGATGTAACCGGCAGGCACTTGCAGGTCTTTATTCTGGGCTCAGCGGTTGTTGGCGTTGCAGGAGCCATGCTCACAACACTCGACGGTCTTTTCACACCCACTGCATATCAGCCACTGCGTTATACATTCCTGATTTGGGTAATGGTGATTGTCGGTGGTTCAGGCAACAACTGGGGCGCGGTTCTGGGTGGCTTCGTCGTGGGCTTCTTCTGGATACAGGCAGAGCCAATTGGGCTTTGGGCCATGGATGTGATCACGTCCGGCATGGCAGAAGACAGCGACTTGCGCACACACCTTCTGAAATCAGCTGCTCACATGCGACTGATGATGATGGGGGTTATATTATTGCTGGTGCTCAGGTTTACCCCCAAAGGGCTTATCCCTGAAAAGTAGGATTATTGGCCTGAAGCCATTCAAGAAGTTTCACTTGAGCAGGTAGCAATGTAGCACCTCTATGCTCAAGTGTTTCTTGCAGCATTTTCAGATCGTCTAATTCATCAACATCCTGCATGCGGTAGGTTTTATATACGAAATCAACGTGGCTAAGCGCTTGCGCAGTCAGTTCTTCAAGCGTTGTGTCAACGCTATACGTAACATTTTCCCATACGCTTTTGGGTAAGG
>CALDZZ010000050.1 GCA_937944075.1 uncultured Rhizobiaceae group bacterium | reverse complement strand
AGAAGCCATGGCAGGCGTCGAAGGCGTTTTTGATGGGCACGAGCTTACCGGTGATGGTCTTGGCAATATTATTTGTGGCTGGATGATCCACTCCAAGGATGGTTCACCAATGAATATGGGTGCATGGTCGGCCCTTGCAACCAATACGGTTCGCTATGCAGGGGATGCGGTTGCGGTTGTTATTGCTGACAGCCCGGAGAATGCCAAAACAGCTGCAGAAGCTGTTGTGGTTGAATATGAAGAACTGCCGGTTGTAATCAATGCAGCAAAGGCACTTGAAGACGGTGCACCGCAAATTCACCCGGAAGCTGCCGGTAATCTTATCTATGATTGGGAAATTGGTGAAAAGGATGCAACTGAAGCTGCCATCGCTGGCGCCGCCTATGTCTGTGAAATGGACATTACAAACAACCGTGTTTCGCCAAACCCGATGGAGCCTCGCTCTGCAGTTGCAACTTTTGATCCGTCAGAAGATCATTATACGCTTTATACAACCAGCCAAAACCCGCACGTGGCACGTTTGGTCTTGTCAGCCTTTTATCAGGTTGCACCTGAAAACAAGCTTCGCGTGATTGCTCCTGATGTTGGAGGTGGCTTTGGCGCCAAGATTTATATCTACCCGGAAGAGATTGTCTGCCTATGGGCAAGCATGAAAACCAAACGCTCGGTCAAATGGACTTCAGATCGAACCGAAGCTTTCTTGACCGATGCACATGGTCGTGACCATATCTCCACAGCAAAGATGGGTTTTGACAAGGACAATAACATTGTTGGTTTCCAGGTTGATACAATCGCCAACCTTGGTGCCTATATGTCACTCTTTTCATCATCAGTGCCAACCTATCTTTATGCAACGCTTCTTTCAGGCCAGTATAACATTGCGAACATTCATGCGAATGTGCGTGCAGTTTATACCAATACAACACCGGTTGATGCCTATCGCGGTGCAGGCCGTCCGGAAGCAAGCTTCCTGATTGAGCGCATGATGGAGACTGCCGCCCGTGAACTGGGTGTCAGCCCTGCTGATCTGCGCCGTCAAAACTACATCACGGAGTTCCCGCATCAGACGCCGGTTATCATGGCCTATGATTCTGGTGATTTTGGCGCAAACCAGGATGCTGCGATGAAGGCTGCTGATTATGCAGGTTTTGAAAAGCGTCGCAGCGAAGCTGCAAAACGTGGCAAGCTGCGCGGCATTGGCATGTCATGTTATATTGAGGCCTGTGGCATTGCACCATCGGCTGCTGTCGGTTCTCTTGGTGCGGGTGTTGGCCTTTGGGAATCTGCCGAGGTTCGGGTGAACCCGGTTGGTACGGTTGAAGTTCTAACCGGCTCTCACAGCCACGGTCAGGGACATGAGACAACCTTTGCGCAATTGATCAGCGATCGCTTTGGGCTTCCTGGTGAAAATGTGCAGATCGTACATGGCGACACGGACAAGGTTCAGTTCGGCATGGGCACCTACGGTTCACGCTCCGGTGCGGTTGGCATGTCTGCCATCGTCAAGGCGCTAGACAAGGTTGAGGCAAAGGCAAAGAAAATTGCTGCCCACATGCTTGAAGCCGATGAAGGCGACATTGTCATTGAAAATGGCGAAGTCAAAGTTGCCGGAACCGACAAAACCCTGGGCTGGCATGAGGTTTGTCTGGGTGCCTATACCGCCCACAACCTGCCAGAAGGCATGGAGCCTGGCCTGAAGGAAGGTGCTTTCTATGACCCTGCCAACTTCACCTTCCCGGCTGGTACTTATATCTGTGAAGTCGAGGTTGACCCTGAAACCGGAACGACGGAAGTGGTTCAGTTTGTGGCGTCAGACGACTTTGGCACAATCATCAATCCGATGATTGTGGAAGGCCAGGTACATGGCGGTATCGCACAAGGCATCGGACAGGCATTGCTTGAACAAGCCGTCTATGATGACAGCGGTCAGCTTTTGACAGGCTCTTACATGGATTACACCATGCCGCGCGCGGATGATGTGCCAAGCTATACTGTCAGCCATGAGACAACCATTTGCCCAGGCAATCCGCTTGGCATCAAAGGATGTGGTGAAGCCGGTGCCATTGGTTCACCACCTGCGGTTATCAATGCGATAACAGATGCGATAGGCAACAATGATCTATCCATGCCAGCAACCCCTGCAAAAGTCTGGGCAGCCATTCAGGCTGCACAAACCAAACAGGCAGCGGAATAAGGAGAAAACACATGTATGAAACAAGTTATCACAGAGCAACAAGCGTTGAAGAAGCAATCTCCAAAATGGGATCAGCTGAAGATGGCAAGTTTGTCTCTGGTGGCCAAACCCTTATTCCAACCATGAAGCAGCGCCTTGCAGCGCCTTCTGATCTCATCGATCTTCGTCATATCGACAGCATGAGCGGAATTACAATTGATGGCAATCAGATCACCATTGGAGCTGCTACAACCCATGCCGAGGTTCATTCCTCCAAGGAGTTGCGTGCGCTGTGTCCTTCCATTTGCGATTTGGCAGGCCATATTGGCGATCCGCATGTTCGTCACATGGGAACGATTGGCGGATCTATTGCAAACAATGATCCGGCTGCGGATTATCCTGCAGCCATGATGGCGCTCAATGCACAAATTGTTACCAACAAGCGCACAATTGATACGGATGATTTCTTCACTGGCATGTTTGATACTGCCCTGGAAGAAGATGAAATCATTACTGCCGTGACCTTCCCTGCGCCTGCCAAAGCAGCTTACGCAAAATTTCCAAACCCCGCATCACGGTATGCGATGGCTGGTGTTTTTGTGGCAAAGCTGAAAAACGGCATGGCAAGAGTAGGTGTGACAGGTGCCGGCAGTGACGGAGTATTTCGTCATGAGGGTATGGAAGCGGCCTTGAAATCAGACTTTTCTGCAGGGGCAATTGCTGAGTGTGACGTTAATGCAGACGATCTCCTCTCTGACCTGCACGGGGATAGCAACTATCGTGCTAACCTCGTCAAAGTAATGGCGAAAAGAGCTGTCGAAGCGGCGGCGTAAGCCTTACGGATGAGAAACGAAAAAGGCGGGGTTTTACCCCGCCTTTTTTATTGAATGTTTTTTTGTGCTTACTTGAACTGGCTGTAATCGATTTCCTTGTCTTTATCGATTTTATTGTGAACCGGATCCAGCGGATATTTCAAACCGGTTGCGCAATTATAAAGAATGGCTGTCTCGTCTTCGGTGACAAGCCCCTCTGTCAAGGCACGCTTGTATGCAGCTGCGGTAGCTGCACCTTCAGGGCAAAGCAAAAACCCTTCTTCTTTTGCAATATCATTTCGAACAGACATGATTTCATCGTCAGGTAATGCCATGGCAAATCCGCCAGACTCCCGCACTGCACGAATAATCAGGAAGTCACCCACAGCAATCGGAACGCGAATACCGGCAGCAACCGTAGTTGCATCTTCCCAAAGTGGTGCGTGCTCCTCACCCTCTTCCCATGCCTTGACGATAGGTGCACAGCCTTCTGCCTGCACAGCAACCATTTTTGGCATCGGACCGGATAACCATCCAAGCTCTTTCAGCTCATGAAATGCCTTCCACATGCCTATGAGACCAGTACCCCCACCTGTTGGGTAGAAAATAACATCCGGCAATTTCCAGCCAAACTGCTCTGCAAGTTCGAGACCCATGGTCTTCTTGCCCTCAATCCGGTACGGCTCCTTCAGTGTCGAGACATCAAACCAGCCAACTGCTTCCTTTCCGCCACCTACGATTTTACCGCAATCATTGATCAGGCCATTCACCATATAGGTTTCTGCACCCTGTTGCTGAATTTCACGAATATTGATTTCCGGCGTGTCGGAGGGACAAAGCACAGTCGCCTTTTGGCCTGCACGTCGTGCATAGGCTGCCATGGCTGAACCCGCATTTCCATTTGTGGGAATGGCCAAATGTTCAATGCCAAATTCCTTTGCCATGGATACCGCAAGACAAAGCCCACGCGCCTTGAAAGAACCGGTTGGCAGTCTGCCTTCATCCTTGATAATGGCCTTGCCAGGTTTTGCCCCCAGGACATGGGCACTTTGTTCCAACGGGATCAGAGGCGTTACCACCTCACCCAATGAAACACGATTTTCCTTTTTCGTGACAGGCAGCAATTGCTCATAGCGCCAAAACCCGGGTTCTTTTGAATTTTCGACGGACTCACGACTAACATTTTTCTTGATGGCTTCCAGGTCATAACGAACCAGTAGTGGGCGACCTGCCTCTGACAGTTCGTGAACTTTACCGGCTTCATAGACCTTGCCAGTCAACGAGCATTCTAGGTGGGAAACAAATGTTTCACTCATAGTAATTTCTTTCTAAAATAATGGAAGTGGCACTTTATGAGATAGCGAAAGTCGCTTCTACTTCGACAGATGCATTCATTGGCAAGGCAGCAACCCCGACGGCAGCCCTTGCGTGAACACCCTTGTCGCCCAGGATTGTACCAATGAATTCAGATGCACCATTGATGACCTTTGGGTGATCTGTAAAATCTGCGGTGGAAGCAACAAAGCCACCCAATCGAATACAGCGCACGATACGCTCCATATCTCCATCACAGGCAACTTTCATTTGTGCCAGAATGTTGATTGCACAAACCTGCGCGGCAGCGGCACCTTCTTCAACAGACACGCCTGCGCCCAATAGACCTGTTTGTGACAAAGCGCCACCAGCAAGCGGAAGCTGACCTGAGACGGTAACAATGCCATTGTGAACGACATGCCCCACATAGGCTGCAACAGGTGCCGGTGGTTCAGGTATTGTTATGCCCATGTCTGCAAGGCGTGATTCAATCGTGCTCATATGTGTTTTCCTTAAATTTATGTATTGCGACCAAGCGCAATGTAACGTTCAAGATGATGATCCGTATCTCCCAGAACGTGGTCTATCATTATTATGTGTTTTGCGAAATGCCCTACAGCATATTCCCAAGTCATTCCCATGCCGCCATGAATTTGTATAGCTTCTTCTGCGACCTGTCTGCCAATTGTTCCGACAAGATGCTTACAGGCAGAAATCTCTTTCTCCCTGTCAAGCCTGTCCTTATCAAGGTTTCCTGCTGCGTTCATTACACTGGAGCGCATTTGCTCAAGCTCAATCAGCATGTCTGCCATGCGGTGCTGTAATGCCTGAAATTTTCCAATAGGAATACCGAACTGTTTTCGCTGCCTTGTATATTCAACGGTTAAATCAGTCGCTACATGCATTGCTCCCAATGCTTCTGCCGAAATTGCTACTATGCCAGCCGCATATGCCCTTTCGAGAAGTTTGTAACCTTGATCTACTTCTCCAAGCAAAATGCCGCTGGCATTTTCAAGTTTTATTTCAGCTGCGCCATAACCATTGATTGTAGAGTAGTTGCGTTTGGTGACGCCATTTGTTGCTTCAACGAGAAAGAGTGAAATACCGTTTTCACTATCAGCCTCTCCGGTTGTTCTGGCTGAAACAACCAATTGGGTTGCAGCACTCCCGCCTAGGACTACCGATTTATCTCCGTTTATAATCCATTCTTTTCCGGATTGTTCTGCAATGCTGGAAACACTTGCCAATTCATATCGCGAGGAGGGCTCACCATGTGCCAGTGCAATCGCAGTCTCCCCGTTGATTACCTGTTCCAAGAGTGCTTCTTGCCCGCCTGCGCCGGCTAATATCGTGCCTGCCATCAAGGTAGGCAGGAAGGGTTCAACAACCAGATGCCTTCCCAACGCTTCAAAGACAACCATCAGGTCAGCACCTTCGCCACCAAAGCCGCCCGCCTTTTCATCAAACAGAGCTCCAATGATACCAAGCTCGGCAAATTTCTCCCACATCTGTTTTGAAAAACCATCGTCCATCATGGCAAACCCATGCCGTTTTTCGATATCGTAATTGTCAGACAAAAATCGCTCAAGCGTTTCTGCCAACATGCGGCGATCATCATTTAGCGCGAAGTCCATGTTTTATAATCCCAGCTTTGTCTTAGTAATAATCTCACGCTGAATTTCATTTGATCCAGCATAAATGGACATTTTGCGGTTGTTGAAATATTTGGCCGCAACCGCATTCGCATAGTCAGGCCCGATCGGCTCTTCATTATAACCCTCTTCCATCGCCTCGGATGAAAAAGGAAGCGCATAAGGCCCAAGTGCCCGCCTTGCGAGGTCATTGAGTTCCTGCCGTATAATTGTGCCCTTGACCTTCAACATGGAACTTTCCGGCCCCGCCGCAGCACCATTATCCGCATCCACCAGAATGCGTAGGTTCGTCGTCTTGAGTGCTTTCAGGTCAATTTCAACCTTTGCCATGCGAGCAGCAAAATAAGGATCCTCGCTTAAGGGTTTGCCGGATTTTTTCTGCTCTAAAGCAATTGCCTTGAGTTTTTCCAGGGCTGCATTCGAATTGCCTATGTTGGCTGTTCCTGTACGCTCATGGGTCAAAAGATATTTTGCGTAAGTCCAACCCTTGTTTTCTTCACCAACCAGATTGCCGACCGGCACTTTGACGTTATCAAAGAAAATTTCATTCACTTCATGTTCGCCATCAATCAGAATGATCGGACGAACCGTTACACCAGGCGCATTCATATCGATCAGCAGAAACGAAATACCCTCCTGCCGCTTGCCTTCGGATGATGTTCTGACCAGACAAAAAATCCAGTCTGCATGTTGTCCAAGTGTCGTCCAGGTTTTCTGCCCGTTGACGACATAATGATCGCCTTCCCGCACTGCAGATGTTCGAAGTGAAGCGAGATCCGAACCAGCCCCTGGCTCCGAATAACCCTGACACCACCAATCAGTACCATCCAGTATACGCGGCAGGTAATGTGCTTTTTGTTCGTCAGAACCAAACTTCATCAGCACAGGTGCCAGCATGTTCAAACCGAACGGCACGGTTCGTGGTGCGCCTGCTGCCCAGCATTCTTCATCAAAGATATGTTTTTGAACCGCGCTCCACCCCGTGCCGCCATATTCTTCAGGCCAGTTGACTGCAAGCCAGCCTTTTTCGTTGAGGGTAGCATGCCATTCTTCCATGTCCTGCTTGGTTAGGCGTTTGCCAAGTTTGACCTTGGTCGCAAGTCGACTGGAAAGTTTTTCTTTCAGGAACTCTCTTACTGTATTGCGAAATGATTTTTCGTCATCTGTATATGCCAAATCCATGATTTTTCTCCTCATGACTCAAACTAGGACTCGCCTTGCAAAAAGATATAGTAGGCATGTCTTTTATCTTGGTGGAATTGAGTATGTAGCCGTTGCGTGGGCAACCAGTTTGCGGTCTGTTTTGGTCAGAATTGAAATTTCACAGACTGCCAGCCTTTTCCCAAGCTTAAGCAGTTTTGCATCTGCAACCAGGTCCCCTTCAGGCTTGGATATAAAGTTGATATTTAGATTGGTTGTGACTGCAAGGGCAACCTTGCCAATGTGCGCAAGGACAATCAGGTAACTTGCACAATCTGCAAGCGTGAACATGGTAGGACCAGAAATTGTCCCACCTGGACGAAGGTGCGCTTCACGGGTCTTCATGGAAACTGAAATTGTACCTGTATTCAGCTTGTCGATTTTAAACTGATAGTCTTCTACCTGAGGGAAGACCTCGGCAATATAAGCTTCCACTTCCTGTGCATCCATCACAAGCTTCATGTATCATCCTCCCTGGACGTAGACCTGTCTTAAAACATTAGCTTGAAGGTTTGCTTCATGTCACTATGAAATAGCAAACCGATTTGGATAATGGACAAGAATGAACACCATAGAAGAAAAAAGGGATACCCCCTCCTACCACAGGAACATAGAGCCGATTGTTGAAAAACTTCATGAAGTCTTGTCAGTTCAACAAGGCCGTTTCCTTGAAATTGCAAGCGGCAGCGGCCAGCATGTTGCACGATTTTCGGATGAATTTTCAAAAATGATTTTTCAGCCAACAGAGTATGATGCCGAAGCGCTCCCCAGTATTCGGGCGTGGACACATGCCAAAGAGAATGTTTTGGAGCCTTTGCAACTTGATGTCACGAAAACGCCCTGGTTTGAAGTGGAAACCCCTTCATACAATGTCATATTTTGTTCAAATGTTATTCATATATCGCCTTGGGAAGTCACCGAGGCACTTTTTGCAGGTGCTGCAAAAAACCTGAAATCAAACGGCCAGCTCATCCTTTATGGCCCATACCGCAAAAACGGGGAGTACAGCGGAGAAGGTGACATAGAATTTGAGAAATGGCTCAAGTCCCTGAACCCGTCATACGCCATTCGTGATATCCATGACGTCTGCGAAGTTGCAAAACGTCATGGTCTTGTTCTGGATGAAACACATATAATGCCAGCTAACAATTTCATTCAGGTTTTTAACCACCTGTAGAGGCGCCTGACTTGTTTAGCCTCCAGTCATACTCATAGGCCTTGATTTTGGTTTTGCCTTTCAGCTTTTCCTTAAGCCCCGGACTGGCATATTGCGTGACATGCCTGATGACACCCTTTTCGCCACCAAAGTCTTCTGAATACCAGAAGTATATTTTTGAAGCGATAATGGCACCATTCCTGATGGTTATGCCGCGCGGGTCATTGATATATGTGCGCGCTGCATCTGCCAAAAGGCTATTTACATTTTTGCCAGTGAAGGCCGTGGATTGCAGATTCGGACAACCAAGGGCAGCGCAATTAAACCCGTAATGCAGGTTTGGGTCGTTCCATATCGGCCTTACAATTCCACTCTCGATTGTATCTGGTGTAAGCGTCTTGCCGTTGACAGTTGCAACCGGGTCATTAAAGGGACCCTTGAAATCCAGCGGGTTGGACTTGATCTTTAAAACCGAGGAAACACGCTTGTTATTCAAGACTACATTCACCACGCTTGCATTGTAGAGGTTTAGCCAAAAAGCATATTGTTCATTTCGGTTTAGCCTTGTTACATCCGTTGCCTGCAAAGCAGCCAGATAATTTTTTAATGCGGTTTTGTCAGCAGCGCCAACGCGACCATAAGCGACCAGTGTAATACCTTGTGAATTTCTGGCTGTGTATTTTGACAAAAAGCTGCTCCATGCCGAATGATCGATAACAATCGATGAGGAAGGATCGTGCTTTTTCCAGATTGAATTGTGCAGTTTTGACTTTGCCACAAACGCTTTTTCAATGGAGGTTTGCGCATGCGCCATTATTGGCAACGCCATCACACATACTGCGGCAGTAACGATGATATTCTTCAATTTTGTACTGATCATTCTTCTTTCCTGGCGACTGTTTCAAATCAATCAGAAGAAACCACTTTATCTATCATGGGTCGAAACACTTAACTGCACGTTTTTGTCAAATGATCGTGCCTGTTTGTTATCAGACGATGTTCCAGTCCGGTTTTCGCTTGTCAAAGAACGCGCCAACGCCC
>CALDZZ010000049.1 GCA_937944075.1 uncultured Rhizobiaceae group bacterium | reverse complement strand
ATCCATCACGGGTGCAAACAGCATGGCGGCTACCATGATCGCCATGGCACGCGCTATTTGTGTATTGTCACCCGAAGAAACCAACTAACACTCTCCCCAATAAGAGGTTCAAGCTTCAATTAGAATTTGTGAAACCGCAAGCTTTTTCCGCGAAACTTTAACCGCTTTCTCGCCCACCACAATAGGCCTACAATGAATGACATTACGGAAGCTTGGCGTTAATCCGAACACTTTCGTGATTGCATCATGTTTTCTTTCATCTAGCCTTCTTGTGCAATTGACTTGAAAAGCCTGTCAGAAGTTGAGAAATCCATCCACTTTTGTGCCCGGCGTTCCTTTGCCTCGAAGTCCTCTCCCCACTGCGATATGTTCCAGTCTTCATCAACATGAGCTGCAGCCCATGCCTTTTCTGCATCCAGCTCTTCCTCTGCCAGTGCCAGTGCAATGAGGGCTGAACCTGAAATGGAAGTAAATGTATGTAAACAGGCAAGTTTGAAAGGATCTTCATGCGCCTTGAGCCTGGCGCCAAAAATACTGATTGCCTCTTTGGGCTGCGTTACAAAGGAGATGCCTTCGCCTGTCTCAAACGTTGCACCAAAGGATTGCGCCCAATCCAGAATTGGGTCCCAGTGTTCCATTTGTTTTTGAACCAGTCCCTGCGGGCTCTCAGCGCGATAACAAACCAGGTCAGAAGAGGCATAGCGTGATATATCTTCCATCACTGCCTGCATTTCATTGATGACACCGTCTATTGCCGTATTGGCAAGACGGGTGGCAGGCATTTTGAGCGGGTTGATAACCTCTTCCAGCGCGTTCCATTCGTCTGCAACGATTTCCGCAGCAGCTTTGCCTGGTAATAACAAAACCTGCTTGCCTGGTGTTTTCACCGGACGGCCATCCAGCGTAATTGAAAATCCTTCTTCCAATTGTTCAATTGAAGCTTCCTTGAAAAACTTCTTGGGGAATTTCTGCAGATCGCGCTCACGGTTGGATTTGCCTGGGCCTATATCCCCTCTTGCGGCTGCACCTTCTGCATCTTCGAGTATGTCGCGCATGTCTTGTTTTCCAAAATTCCTGAATCAAATCAAATCGTAAACTCATCATCTTCAGCATCAGATTCATTCAATCCAAGCAGGTTGAATGTCTGAACCATATGAGGCGGAAGCGGTGCCTTGATGTCAAGCATGCCGCTGCCTGATGGATGAGGTATCCTCAACCGTCTTGCATGAAGATGTAATCGCTTTTGAATGCCACCGGGAAACTCCCAGTTCTCGACATCAAAATACTTTGGGTCGCCCAAAATGGGGTGTTCGATGTGCATTGTATGCACTCTCAGCTGGTGAGTACGCCCTGTTATCGGCTTTAACTCCAGCCAGGAAATATTTGGCCCCGCATTATCAACGACGCGGTATTTGGTTACCGCATGATCAGCGCCCTTTTCACCATGTCTGGCAATGCGCATCTTGTCACCTTCGGGGGTTTGCTCACGCAGCAAATAAGTTGAAATCTGGGCTTCGCGTTTTCTTGGCACGCCCCGGCAAATTGCCCAATAGAATTTTTCAGTTGTGCGATGCCGGAAAGCCTTGGTCAGCTCCTGCGCCGCTCCCCTTGTTTTGGCAACCACCAAAACGCCGGATGTTTCACGATCAAGGCGGTGAACAAGACGTGGCTTTTCACCCTTTTGACTTCGCATGGATTCCAGCATCATATCAACATGTCTGTTGACGCCTGATCCACCCTGAACGGCAAGGCCTGCGGGCTTGTTGAAAACCAGCACCTTCTTGTCTTCATGCAACAGCATCGACTGCAAGACATCAAGGTCGTTTCGGTCGCGAATGGTATTGCGCGTCAATGGCCCGTTGATGGGCTTGCTGCCAAGTGATGTTACCTGCGGAGGCAGGCGCACGGATTGTCCTGCTGCAACTCTCGTATCCGATTTGGCTCGCTTGCCATCAATTCGGATTTGTCCTGAGCGCAGCAGTTTTTGCAATTGCCCAAATGCAAGTCCGGAGAAATGCAACTTGAACCAACGGTCAAGGCGCATGCCTGCTTCATCTGAATCGACAGTTTTGGATTCTATTCCGGCCATAATGATTTTCTTGTTTTGATTTCTGCCCCTGTCTTACAGGAAAGAACGCCCAAACCAAAGCCCGATAAAGACTGCAGCCAAAGAAATTATCACGCTGACAGCAATATAGACGAAAGCAGAAGTCATTGCCCCGCGTTCGACCATGTTGGCAACATCAAGAGAGAATGCGGAAAAGGTTGTGAAGCCACCCAATATTCCCGTGGCTACAAACAGGCGCATGTCGTTAGTAACGCCTGATTTTTTGGTCATCCAGGCAATGAACAATCCCATCAACAAGGACCCGAATATATTGACAAAGAGTGTTCCCCATGGAAACCCCGCGCCCATGATGCGCAATGCAAGAATTCCTGCCAAATGGCGAAGCGTAGCGCCAATAGCACCCCCTGTCGCTACCCATAAAAGACTGGTCATTTCTATCCCCGCTCTCGCCTTAGCTTGTCCCAATACTCCAAACGCTTGATGATATCACGTTCAAACCCGCGTTCTACAGGATCATAAAACTTCTGCCGCCCCATGCCTTGCGGAAAATAGTCCTGTCCGGAGAAACCGTCCGGCTGGTCATGGTCGTATAGATACCCGTCCTTATAACCCTGCTCTTTCATGAGTTTGGTTGGTGCGTTGAGAATATGCTTTGGTGGCAGAAGCGAACCATTGTGACGTGCAAAGGCTCTCGCCTTGTTATGGGCAACATGCACCGCATTGGATTTTGGGGCTGATGCAAGATACACCGCGGCCTGTGCCAAAGCCCTGTCACCTTCAACTTCTCCAAGATAATCGAAAGCCTGCGTGGCAGCCATTGTGACTACAAGTGCCTGAGGATCGGCATTTCCAATATCTTCACTTGCCATCACCACAAGTCTGCGGCCAATGAAACGCCTGTCCTCGCCTGCCTCCATCATCCGCGCAAGATAGTAAAGCGCGGCGTCAGGATCAGACCCTCTGACTGATTTGTGGAGTGCACTGATAAGGTTGTAATGTCCATCCTGCCCCTTGTCATAAATGGGTGCCCTGCGTTGAAGAACCTCCTGCAAGGTTTCCGCATCGAAAATTTCATCCTGCTTTGCAACACGCCAGATTTCCTCAGCCAAAGAGATGATGGCCCTGCCATCCCCATCAGCCATTCTCAAAAGTGAAGCGCGGGCTTCATCATCCAGTGGCAGGTCTTTTCCTTCCAGCGCTTCAGCGCGCGCCAAAAGTTGCACAAGACTGTCCCCATCATGCGCATTGAATGTCAGAACCGTTGAGCGAGACAAGAGTGCTGCATTGAGTTCAAAGGAAGGGTTTTCAGTCGTAGCTCCCACTAGCACAACGGTACCATCTTCCATGACCGGTAAAAAGCTATCGAGCTGCGCACGATTGAAGCGGTGGATTTCATCGACAAACAGAAGCGTCTTGCGTCCGTTCATGCGTCGCATTTTTGCTGTCTCAAAGACTTTCTTGAGATCGGCAACGCCTGAAAAGATTGCTGAAATTTGTTCAAACGCCAAATCACCTTCACCAGCAAGCAAGCGGGCAACAGTTGTCTTTCCGGTTCCAGGCGGCCCCCAGAACACCATGCTTCCAAGACTGCCAGAGGCAATCATCCGGGTTATCGTTCCGTTTTCTCCTGTGAGGTGTTCTTGTCCCACGACCTCGGACAAGGACTTTGGGCGCAATCGTTCGGCCAATGGCGCGAATGTCTCGCCACTCTCATCACTGGATGCAAACAAGTCCCCCAAGGTCTTATCCCTATCTGGTGTATTGACGGAAAAAATTTCCGTTTCGATCCAGGATCACTTCACGACCCTGGCGTTCAATGACGAATATCCATCGGCGACCTTGCTCCGACATGGCAGCTTCAACATCAGCCACACGGGTGATTTTCTGATCATTGATTTCGAGCAAAATATCACCTGGCCTTATGCGATTTGCAGCCGCGGGTGAGCCGCGTTGCACGCTTAGAACCACAACGCCAACCTTGTCACTTGGAAGCTTTGCTTTTTGTGAAATGGCAGGCGAGAGATTTGCAACCAGTGCACCGCCAAGGGCAGATCGTTGGGGCATTTCTGTCTGGTTGGCCGGCACGGTTTCCGGTGCAGCAATCAGCTCCAGTTCTGTCTGCTTGCGTTGCCCACGGCTCAGAAGTTCAATCCTTGCACGGTTCCCAATACCCACGGTAGTAAGACGATAGCCAAGCGCATTGATATGCTGAATTGTTTTGTCATTGATTGCGACAATTACATCCCCTGCCTCAATACCGGCCTCATCGGCTGGTCCGCCCTTGAATACATTGGTGACCAATGCACCACGTGGCCTGTCCATGCCCAGGCTTTGAGCAATTTCAGCGCTCAGGTTTTGAAAGGTTGCACCAATCCATGGGCGCCTTAGCGTATCGCCTACTTCAGCAGATTGTATTGCGACATTGACCATGTTTGAAGGAATGGCAAAGCCGATGCCATTTGAGCCGCCGGAACGTGAATAAATCGCCGTATTGATCCCGATCAACCGACCCTGCATGTCTATTAAGGCACCACCTGAATTGCCCGGATTGATCGCTGCATCTGT
>CALDZZ010000048.1 GCA_937944075.1 uncultured Rhizobiaceae group bacterium | reverse complement strand
AATGCTTGGCATCAGAGACAAACCGACAGCTCAGGGAAAAGTGCTTTCACCCCTGGAGGGCCATGGCATCAAGGTGATGTCCATGGGCTTTCTCGTGGAGGAGGAAACACCAATGATCTGGCGTGGCCCCATGGTCATCTCCGCCCTGACCCAAATGTTGCGTGAAGTAGCCTGGGGGGAGCTGGATTTGCTGGTTGTCGATATGCCACCCGGCACAGGAGACGCACAACTGACCATGTCGCAACAAGTACCACTGGCAGGTGCTGTCATTGTATCAACTCCACAAGACATCGCCTTGATTGATGCACGTAAAGGATTGAACATGTTCAAGAAAGTCGAGGTGCCCATCCTTGGCCTGATTGAGAACATGAGCACATTTATCTGCCCAAAATGCGGAGAGCAATCTGATATTTTCGGCCATGGTGGCGCAAGGGAAGAAGCCGATCGTCTCGGGGTTCCATTCCTGGGCGAAATTCCGCTTCACATGGATATCAGAACCAATTCGGATTCCGGCACACCAGTGACCGTTTCAAACCCGGAAGGTCCGCACGCAAAAATATACAAGGACATTGCCGCAAACATTTTGAGCGGCCTTGAAGCAGCAGGTAGTACAAAACCACAGATCGTTTTTGAATAAAATCAAACTTCCTCAGGTTTGAGAACAACAATATTCTTGTTGCCAACAATGCCTTCAACGATGGTATCGACGAAGGCATGGGCAAGCTTTGCCTGATACCCTTCATTCAAGGCATTATCCCAGGTCTTGCGTGAAATAATGCACGTCGAATTCAGCACCTTGTTATGTTTTTCAAGTTTGGCGGAAGTGTTCACTGGCGAACCAATCACTGTCATTTCCAGGCGGTCGCCCTGACCGACAGCGCCAAAGGCGACAGTACCGCACGCGATGCCAATTCCGATGGTGGTAACATTTGCATTGGCAAGCAGTGGCTCTTCCTTTGACCACTTCATGGAGTCCAGAATAACAGCTTCTGCAGCTTCAATAGCCTTTCTCGAAAACGGCATCTTGTCATCATCAATGCCAAAAGTGGCCATGATCCCGTCACCCATGAACTTGTCAATAATGGCACCATGTTCCTGCAAAATCGGAAGCACCCTTCCCTGATAGGTCGACAAAATTTGCATGACTTCTGATGGTTCACGATTGGCGGCCATCACCGAGAAGCCGCGAATATCAATGTTGATGACAGCCGTGTTTCTGCGCTCACCCTCACCTGCCTGAAGCAGTTTCTGGCTTGAGCGAATATCCTGTGCGATGCGTTTGTCAAAGAACCTGGAAAAACTTTGCGCTGCAGCCTGCTCGCTGACCGCAGTGACCAGAAGGTTACTTGAGCCGTTCACAACAAGTGTCAGAATGCCCGTAACCGCCAAAATCGAGATTACCTTGTCAACTTCGGCACCAATCAAAATCGAATTGGAAGTAAGGTATTGAACATAGGAGCGGGTAATCATTGTATTTTCCGGCTCATTGGTAATGACATAAATCACAACCATCGCCCAGCCGATTGCGCCTGCAATGCCGGCAGCAGCCACATATTTCCATTCAAGTCGCAAGGCGCGCAGGGCAATGAATATGAAAACATACAGCAAAGTCGGCGCCTTTAGAATGAAGGAAGCAGGTTGCTCATACTGAATATGAAAACTGACCATTAGCGAATAAAGAAGGGTAAAATCAAACAGGATCGAACAATAAACAGCCCAATTTGGCAACTCCATTTTCACAGACCAGGCAAGGCCGATTAGCGAGAGCACAATATAGGCTGCAAGCACATAGGGCACAGGCTGAAAGGCTGCTTCCTGCCCTGTTTTGGCGGCAAGGGAATACAGCGATGAGAACATGATAACGATTGCAAGCTGGATAATCCTGACCAGAATTTCATTGCCACGCTCTCGCATCCTCAAGGTTTCCTGAACCCTGTCAGGCAGTATGCTCAAATCCTTGGAGCGCAAAAAACTGTTCTTGATAAACCTACGAAATTCCACCAGTCAGCCTACTTTTGGTTTGCATCAGGAACCTTATAACAAATCATCGTTCACCTGCACATCACTTCCTGATGATAGTGCCGTCATGAGCTAAGCTTTCAACATTCATCTGAAACAACCATATTACTTGTGATATGAGTGTTTATATCAATATATAATTGATGTTCTTATTTTGTTCTTGACAAACATACTTGTCTCTATATTTTGGACTCCAAGGAAAAAGTTATGGTCTCCAAGGTAAACACAGTTGCATTTCAGGGAATAGAGGCAAGGCCTGTTGATGTTCAGGTGATGATTGCACCCGGCAAAATGCACTTTTCGATTGTCGGTCTGCCGGACAAGGCAGTGGCAGAAAGTCGGGAACGCGTTCATGCTGCACTTCATGCCTCTGGCCTTTCCCTGCCACACAAGCGAATCACGGTTAACCTTGCGCCTGCAGACCTGCCCAAGGAAGGCAGTCACTATGATCTGCCAATTGCACTTGGGCTGATGGCTGCGCTGGGTGCAATACCATCTGATGTTCTGGATGCTTATGTTGTTTTGGGGGAGCTTTCTCTCGATGGATCACTGGCTAATATCGTCGGCGCCCTTCCCGCTGCAATCGGTGCCAATGCCCGTGGCAAGGGCTTGATTTGTCCTGCAGGCAGTGGAGGAGAAGCAGCATGGGCAGACCGGGATATGGATATCCTCTCTCCCCCAAGCCTCATTGCACTTGCCAACCATTTTCGAGGCACACAAGTCTTGTCTCGCCCGTCACCGGCAATCAGTCAATTAACGGATAAATTGCCTGACCTTTCAGATATAAAAGGACAGGAGACAGCCAAACGCGCCTTGGAAATTGCGGCTGCAGGTGGCCACAACCTTCTCATGGCAGGCCCGCCTGGTTCCGGCAAATCCATGCTGGCTTCAAGATTACCTGGCATACTGCCGGACCTTACCCCCAATGAACTGCTTGAAATTTCCATGATAACTTCCATTGCGGGAGAATTGGCAGATGGAAAATTGACCAATCGACGTCCGTTCAGGGCACCGCATCATTCTGCCTCCATGGCAGCCATGGTTGGTGGCGGCGTCAGGGCAAGGCCGGGTGAAGTGTCACTAGCGCATAATGGCGTCTTGTTTCTGGATGAATTTCCAGAATTTTCCCCTCAGGTTCTGGACAGCCTAAGGCAACCGCTCGAAACATCGGAAGCGACCATTGCAAGGGCAAACCATCGCGTCACTTATCCTTCACGCTTCCAGTTAATCGCGGCGATGAACCCTTGCAGATGCGGCATGGCTGGAGAACCCGGACATACGTGCAAACGTGGTGAAAGATGCGCATCCGACTATCAGGCGCGTATTTCAGGGCCGCTGCTGGATCGGATAGATTTGCGTGTGGATGTCCCGGCCGTCAGCGCAATGGACATGATCGGAAGAACCCCAAGCGAGCCCTCGGAAACGGTTGCGGCAAGAGTGTTAAAGGCACAAAAACTTCAACAGGAACGATTTGCCACGCTTGGAGCAGAGTGCAGATTAAATGCCCACGCCCCAGCTTCACTGGCTGAGGTTATTGCCATAACAGATGAAGGGGCAGACAAGCTTCTGCACGATGCAGCGCAAAGCATGAAGTTTTCTGCACGCGCCTACCATCGCATCCTGAAAGTTGCCAGAACCATTGCTGATCTGGATGGCGCAGAAATTATTGGACGGATCCACCTTGCCGAAGCCATTGCCTATAGAACAGCAGGCGAGCGCCTGGCAAATGCTGCCTGAACACCTGGCAAGCGTGGTGATTTTACCGTTTTCAAACAGCCCTTAACCCAAGAATTTCCCTTGCTTGCGCATGGGTTGCAACAGGTCTTTCATAGCGCTCACACAACTCTGCTGCGCGTTTGATCAGGGCAGCGTTTGAAGGTGCAAGCCTATCCTTGTCAAGCCGCACATTATCTTCAAGACCCGCACGGGTATGACCGCCAGCAGCGATTGCCCATTCATTGACCTTGACCTGCCCTGCCCCGATTCCTGCTGCACACCATTGGGCATTCGGTGACAAGCGCTTGACTGTTTCCACGTAAAAATCAAATACGGTTTTATCCACCGGCATGGCATTTTTCACACCCATGACAAATTGCACATACAGCCTTCCATACAGTCGGCCTTGTTCATGCATTTTGACAGCCTGGAAAATATGAGACAAGTCAAACGCCTCAATTTCCGGCGTTACTTCATATTTGATCATTTCACCCGAAAGCCATTCGACCAGATCCGGAGGGTTCTCATAAACACGGGTTGGAAAATTATTGGAACCAACGCTAAGCGATGCCATGTCAGGCCTCAACGGTAACATGCCACCTCGCTCATGGCCTGCACCACTGCGCCCACCGGTTGAAAACTGTATGATCGCTCCAGGGCAATGTTTTTCCAGCCCTTCCTTCAGCAAGGCAAACTTGTGCGGATCAGAAGTTGTCGTTTCATCATCGTTTCTCACATGACAATGGAGGATTGAGGCTCCTGCCTCTACAGCCTCATGACAACTCTCGACTTGCTCTGAAACCAAAATGGGAACCGCAGGATTATCCGCTTTTCGCGGAACAGAACCCGTAATCGCACAGCACAAGATGCAAGGTTCACCTGCGTGCCTGATTTCTTTCTTCGTCAAGTCTAACTCCTTTTCAGAACGGGATCTCTGCATCATGGCTCATCCTTTAAGAAAGAACACGTGAAATCATAAATGGAAACCATTTTTCAATCAAATTATGGGATTTTGCTAAAAACCTGAATCTGGATACATTACATGTCGGAAACTCCGCATCAAGCAAGGCACCATGCTGACCAGCCAATTAAGAGTGCAAGTGCACAAACAAAGCCTGAACATTCTCGTTTGCCATACGTAAAGGCTCCCAAACTGGATGATGTGCCTCTGCCCGATATGACCGCCAAACAGAAACGTCTGGAAAGGCTTGAAAAATCACAGGACACGCTTCAGCGCAACTATTGGAACATGCTTTTCTGGATCTCGATCAGCATAGGCTTGCTGTCTTCCTTTGCGCCAATGCTCATGGATTTGAAACAGTATGAAATGATTACGATGGCAGTGGTAACCGTCGCACTGGTTGTCAGCATTATTGCCCATATTATCCAGACACGCATCCTCAAGCGTGAGAATATTGCCGAGCGCTATGAGCTGGAAACCAAGCTTGAGATGTTGCAAAACAGAACCTGGGAATTGCATGAAAGTGAAGAACGACACCGAAGCCTGATTGAAGCGTTTGGTGATATCATCATGCATCGTTCTGCTGATGGTCTGGTGACCTATGTCAATGAAACCTTCGTCTCCACTTTTGGCACTGATGAAGATGAGTTTATTGGTAAAACCTTTACGCCAAAACTTGTAGAAGAAATCAAGCGATCTGAATCCACTGATACGGATGTCATGTGGGATGTAAAGATCAAAACCAGAAACGGCGAACGCTGGTTCGCCTGGCTTGATTTGCCGATACGCGATGAAACCACAGGCGAAACCGGCCTTCGTACAATGATACGCGACATCACACGCCAGAAGAAAATTGAATTAAAACTGCGCCAGGCCAGTCAGGAATCAGAAGCAGCCTCTCACGCAAAATCGCGTTTTCTTGCAAACGTCAGTCACGAAATGCGCACCCCCTTAAACGGCATTCTGGGCATGTCCGGGCTTTTGGCAGATACACCCCTTACGCCTGAACAGGTTTCCTATGTGGATGCAGTGCATGACTCAGGCACTGCACTTCTTACCCTGATTGAAGACATTCTGGACATGACTGTCGTAGAGGCAGGCAAGCTTGAACTGAAAGTAGCAACCGCCAAGCCTGCCCGTCTTGTTGAAGACGTTTGTGAACTGCTCTCTTCCCGCGCTCATGACAAGGGCATTTCCATTTCTTCATATGTAAGCCAAGGCGTTCCAGAGCTTATTGAGATTGACGCAGGTCGCTTGAGGCAGGTCTTGATCAATCTGGTAGGAAACGCGCTTAAATTTACAGAGGAAGGCGGCGTACATGTAAGGCTTTTCGCTCTTGAACCCAGCGACGAAGACACTTCCAAAAGCAGATTGAAATTTGAGGTCTCGGATACAGGACCTGGTATCTCACTGGATGACCAACACAAGATATTCGAGGAATTCGCTCAGGCAGATAATGAAAGCACCCGAAAGCACGGTGGCGCAGGTCTGGGACTTTCAATCTCACAACGCATTGTTCAGGAAATGGGCGGTGCCATCAATCTTGAAAGTCAGGTCGACAAAGGTTCAACCTTTGAGTTCGTCATTGATGTTTCAGTAAAACAGGCTCCTGTTGACAGTGATCAATTGCAAGAACTTGTCGATAAAAACATCATGCTGCTGGGAACAGACAAATATGAAACCAGCTCACTCAAAGCTTATATCAGCGACCATGGAGGGAACAATTGCAACATTGAGGATAATACATCTTCTTTTGATACAGTATTGATAGATCATACCATCGATATTCAGACCCCCGAAGTTGCCACCCTGTTGGAATATTGCAAGCGCAAGGGAAAGAAAACGATTATCCTGCTTGAAGCAAAATCCAGGGCGAAACTTGGTGATTATTTGGGTGCAGGGTTTGATGGGTATCTCATAAAACCCGTTCGCAAACTCTCACTGTTAAACCTGATCTCTGGCAAGGATCCGGCGCATGTTGATACACGTGAAATGTCTACGTCCAAAAGCTGGTCATCCTCTCTTGTCGCAACAACACGTCCAAAAAGGGTCTTGATTGCAGAAGACAATGAAATCAACGCAAAACTCGCACGAGCCATTCTTGAAAAGGCAGGGCATTCGGTTGCCCGCGCCGCCAATGGTCAGGAAGCAATTTCACTGTGGGAAGAACACAAGGGGGACGATGCCTTTGATCTTGTGTTCATGGACTTGCAAATGCCTGTAAAGGATGGACTGGATGCATTGCAGGAAATCAGAAAAATCGAGAAAGAACTGAATCAGCCTGAAATTCCGATTTTCATTTTGACTGCTGATGAAAAAGAAGACACAAGAGACAAGGCGCTCATCATGGGAGCCAACGGGTTTTTGACCAAACCTCTTGAGCCGGAAAAACTACTGACAGCAGCAGATGGTGCAAAAACAAATCACTAGGGGTACATCCCGAATACTTGGCAGGCTTGGTTCTCTCAGCACTCGCCTAGCTGTTTCGGATGAAGAAATCAGGGAAGCGCAAAAAATTCGCTTTGAGGTCTTTTGTGAAGAATTTTTCGCCCGCCAACAAACGGACCCCTCCTCAAGAGTGGAGCAGGAAGATCATGACAAGTGGTGTGATCACTTGCTGGTACTGGACACTGCAAATGAAGCCAGCCCAAAGACGGTTGGCACCCAACGGTTTCTTGTAAAAAAGGCCTCTGACAAAACACCTGTTTTCCGCTCACAGTCAGAGTTTGACCTTGAAGGATTGGCTGTCAGGCACCCTGATAAAACCTTTATGGAATTAGGTCGCTCCTGCATTCTTGAAGCCTACCGAAGCAGGCGCACAATGGAATTGATGTGGCACGGGACCTGGGCCTATGCGATAGAAAACAGCGTGGATGTGATGACCGGGTGCGCATCTTTTCATGCGCAATCCATCGAGGATATAAAACCCGCCCTGAACTTTCTTGCTTCCCTTTCCGTCCCAGACACGCCCTGGAAAGTAGACCCCGTATCAGATGATTGCCTTTCCATACAGCAACTGCTTTTAGAAGATGATACAGCTATGGAACCTAAAAAGGCGATCCGAACCCTGCCACCGCTGATAAAGGGCTACCTGAGGCTTGGAGCTGTTTTTTCTGACCATGTGGTTTTTGACAAGGCATTTGGCACGATTGATATTGCAGTGATTTTGCCAGTCGAAAATATTAATCCGCGCTATGTGAATTATTATGGAGCTGATGCCAGCAAACATGACAAACCGCTTTCAAGCGCATCCTCTGAAGGTTAAGGGGCTGCGCTACTGGTTCACTTGTGGATGGCAATGCCAAAACCATGCTAAGCCTTGCATGCGCAGCTCGTTTCAGGAATCCTAGCGCAGTGATAAAATCTGCACCACAGGATGCCTTGATCTCGACATATGTCTCATCAACCCAAAGATAACCCCCAGGCTTCGGCACCCACGCCCATGATGCAGCAGTTCATCGAAATCAAGTCGGTGAACATGGACTCGCTTCTGTTTTATCGCATGGGTGATTTTTACGAGCTGTTTTTTGATGATGCAGAAATTGCTTCAAGGGCGTTGGGGATCACACTCACAAAACGCGGCAAGCATCAAGGGCAAGATATCCCCATGTGCGGCGTGCCGGTTCATGCCGCTGAGGACTATTTGCAAAAATTGATCGGACTTGGCCACCGTGTAGCCGTATGCGAACAGACAGAAGACCCCGCTGAAGCCAAAAAACGTGGCTCAAAGTCTGTGGTGCGTCGTGATGTTGTGCGGTTGGTTACACCAGGCACTGTAACCGAAGAAAAGCTACTTGATCCCTCTGCCTCCAATTTTCTCGCAACGCTTTCTCGTGTCAGAAAAGGGGAAGATGACGCCGACATGGCTCTGGCCTGGATTGATATTTCAACCGGCAGTTTTCGCGTTATAAAAATTACCTCAAAAGAACTAGGGGCAGCACTGGCACGCATTGAACCGCGCGAACTGGTTATGCCGGAAAGCATTTATTCAGACCCCGATATACGACCGCTCATCCTGCTGGATGAAAAAGCGATAACCATTGAAAGCCCAACTTTCTTTGACAGTCAAATGGCTGTTGAGCGCCTTAAGGAAAATTTCAACGTCGGCGCATTGGAAGGGTTTGGAGATTTTACTAAGGCAGAACTTTCCGCAGCAGGGGCTGCACTCGCTTATATTGAGAAAACACAGATAGACGAACGCCCTGCGCTCATGCCTCCTTCGCGCGAGGATGCCGATTATGCCATGTTCATTGATGCAGCAACACGCGCAAACCTTGAATTGATGCGAACGCTGTCAGGTGAAAAGCAGGGAAGTCTGTTTAATGCCATCAACCATACGGTAAGCGGGTCGGGCGGCAGAATGCTTGCCGAACGCATGATGAGCCCACTCACCGATATTGTGCAAATCACCGAACGGCAAAATTCAATTGCCTTCCTCGTTGAAAACCCTGGAATTACACAAAATCTCAAGGCAGCCATCCGACAAATTCCGGACATGGCCCGAGCCTTATCCCGATTGTCGTTGAACAGAGGGGGGCCTCGCGATCTTGCAAGCCTGCTGGAAGGATTCAAGGGCGCAGGCCAAATTGGCAAGCTGCTGGCAACCCAGGAGCATTTGCCAGGCGAGTTTGCATACGCCAGCAAGGTAATCAGTGAATTGCCGGATACCTTATTGCAATTGCTAATGCAGGCGCTGGCAGATGAACTTCCCCTGCTGGCAAGAGACGGTGGCTTTATCCGCGAAGGCTATCATGCCGAACTGGATGAGCTGAGAAAACTGCGTGATGAAAGCAGACGTGTCATTGCCTCAATGCAGCTTGAATATTCACAGGAAACCGGCATCAAGTCACTCAAGATCAAGCATAATAATGTTCTTGGGTACTTCATAGAAGTAACTGCCAATAATGCCGATGCGCTGATGAGTGAAGAAGGAAAAGCCCGATTTATTCATCGCCAAACGCTTGCAAATGCAATGCGCTTTACCACCCCTGAGCTTGCAGAAATTGAAACTAAAATTGCAAATGCAGCTGGCAAGGCTCAGCAAATAGAGCTGGAACTTTTTGCCAAACTGGTTTCAAGCGTCCTTGAGCAAGCTTCCGAGATCTCAAGAACCGCTGATGCAATTGCGATACTCGATGTTGCCCAGGGTCTTGCCAATCTTGCCGAAACCTATGAGTACTGCCGCCCAAAGGTTGATGAAAGTCTGGCCTTTGAAATCATCGGTGGCAGACATCCGGTAGTCGAACAGGTTTTAAAACGTGACGCTCAAAACCCCTTTGTCGCAAACGATTGTAATGTCGGAGGCGACAAGGCAGGCAAGCTTTGGCTTTTAACCGGACCGAACATGGGCGGTAAATCAACTTTTCTGCGCCAGAACGCGTTGATTATCATCCTTGCTCAAATGGGCAGTTTTGTACCGGCAAGGCAAGCACACATTGGCATTGTGGATCGTCTGTTCAGCCGTGTAGGTGCTGCGGACGATTTGGCACGTGGGCGTTCAACCTTCATGGTAGAGATGGTTGAGACCGCCGCCATTCTTAATCAGGCGGAGGTCAAATCCTTTGTTATTCTGGATGAGATTGGTCGTGGCACAGCTACATTTGACGGCTTGTCAATTGCATGGGCTGCCATGGAACATTTGCACGAGGCAAACCTGTGCCGAACCCTGTTTGCAACACATTACCATGAACTGACCTCTCTTGCAGAACCGCTTGACCGTCTTTCCAACGTCACCATGAAGGTCAAGGAATGGGAGGGAGACGTCGTC
Source organism: uncultured Rhizobiaceae group bacterium (assembly GCA_937944075.1). Taxonomy (GTDB): domain Bacteria; phylum Pseudomonadota; class Alphaproteobacteria; order Rhizobiales; family Rhizobiaceae; genus JAALLB01. Next base: position 7,449 of record CALDZZ010000048.1, on the reverse strand, counting down.
TTTTTGCACGAGGTAATTCCAGGCACGGCAGATCGCTCCTATGGCATACAGGTTGCCAAGCTGGCAGGCCTGCCGCCAGCAGTCGTGTCACGTGCCCGCGATGTACTGGATCAACTGGAAAGTTCCGAGCGCAGTAATAACGCACATACGCTAATTGATGATTTGCCACTGTTTTCGGTCACCGCAACAGAGCCGGTTTCCAAAACACACGACAACAAACTGGTTGAGGCACTAGAGGCAATATCACCCGACGACCTGTCACCCAGGCAGGCACAGCAGGCTCTCTATGATTTGAGAGCCTTGCTGAAGTCAAACAGTTAGGTTTTAATCAGGCCGCAGCTTTTGGCTTGATCAGGCCACGATTGACCAAAAGCTCTGCAATCTGAACCGTGTTCAAAGCAGCACCCTTGCGCAAATTGTCTGATACAACCCAGATATTCAACCCGTTCTCAACGGTAATATCCTCACGGATACGCGAAATATAGGTAGCATCTTCACCCGCACATTCATAAGGCGTCATATAGGTTTCTTCAGCCGGGTTATCGACGACAAGGCAACCAGGAGCTTCGCGCAGAATTTCACGCGCCTTGTCAGCAGAAATCTCGTTTTCAAATTCGATGTTTACAGATTCTGAATGTCCAACAAAAACCGGAACGCGCACAGCAGTACAAGTAACCTTGATATTTTTGTCCAGCATCTTTTTGGTCTCGGCCAGCACTTTCCATTCTTCCTTGGTGTAGCCATCTTCCATGAACACGTCGATATGCGGAATCAAATTAAAGGCAATGCGTTTTGGAAACTTCTGTGGTTCAATCGGATCCGCAACGAATACGGCGCGGGTCTGGTTAAACAACTCGTCCATTGCTTCCTTGCCACCACCCGAAACTGATTGGTAGGTCGAAACAACAACACGTTTGATTTTCGCATGATCGTGCAAAGGCTTTAACGCCACCACAAGTTGCGCAGTTGAACAATTCGGATTGGCAATAATATTTTTCTTGGTAAAGCCCTCAATTGCATCCGGATTAACTTCCGGCACAATCAGCGGAACATCAGAATCATATCTGAAAGCAGATGAATTATCGATGACAATACAACCCTGAGCGCCAATCTTTGGTGCCCATTTTTTGGAAATATCACCACCAGCAGACATCAAGGCGATGTCCGTATCTGAAAAATCGTAGTCATCCAGCGCCTTGATTTTCAGCGTCTTGTCTCCGTAGGAAACTTCTTTCCCGTGGCTCTTGCGAGAAGCAAGCGGCACTACTGTATCAGCAGGGAAGCCACGCTCATCAAGAATGTCCAGCATTTCCTTGCCAACATTGCCGGTTGCACCGACGATTGCAATTTTATATCCCATGAAATTTTCTTTCTTCACTCTCACCTTAGTCATCACCCTCCCGTTTTGCCCGGGAGAGTGTATCGGGCACAAGCGGAAGCGATCAGACCTTGATGGTCTTCGTTGTTTTTGAAGTTGTCTTGGTTTTAGTCGTGCATGAAGAGGCGCAGCGTGCAATTTGTAAAATTGCAACTGAGTTTTTTACAGATAAAAATGCAAATGCATTATCAAACATAAAATCATACTCGCAGCTTCGAATGAGAGCTTACATACCCTGATTTTAAAAAGAGTCAATCCAAGACTGATTATAAGCTTAATTTAACGAGGTGATATTGTACGGACTAGTTCCACGCATAAGCAGTCTTCATCAGTTGCTTGTCATCAAAATGCTCGGAGCCATTGGCGATCGCCCGTCCACCTGCATTTTCATAAAAGGAAATGGCCGGATCATTGTCTGAAAGTACCCATACAACAGCCCCCTTGTAGCTACGCTGTTTAAGTTCCTTCATCGCATCTGCAAAGAGTTTGCTGCCAAGCCCTATACCCTGATATTCCGGCAACAGGTAGATTTCATAAACCTCACCTTCATGCGGAAATGTGCTGACCCTGTTTGGACCAAGCGTTGCATAACCGACAACCTTGCCATCCATCTCTATGACAAGAATAAGCGTAGACTTGCGAATTGCATTGGCCCACCATTTGACATCACGGCGGTTAATCATGCGAGCCAGTGCACCATAGGGGACCAAACCCGCATAGGCATTTCTCCAGGAAGCTTCATGCACATGTGAAATTGCGTGCGCATCTTCCGGTTTTGCTCTTCTCGTTTCTGCAAGGACTGTAAACATGAGAATCACTTTACGTTTACTTTTTGTTAACCTAAAGCAAAAAATCGATCTTTAACCGAAAAATAAATTGAACCCTGATTTACACATCCGTTTTCAGCGAGTGCTCTTTCTCATTCAATACGACACGTACCGATTCCCACAGAAACGAGAAAGTCTGGAACCCCTCTTCTGTCACTTCATCGGTATCAAGCGCACGAACGACCCGTTCCAGGGTTTCAAAAAGTTCGGTCTTCAAAACAGCAATATCTTCCAAATGGGTCGAATTGTTTGCTTTATCGGCAATATCGAGCAGTAGGTAATTATAGCTGTCCATGCGGTTTTTCTGGGTAGAAACAAACCGCGAGCGAAGTGCAATCATGGATGAAAACAGCATTGCAGCCACAGTTACCATAAGGGCAAGGGGTTCAGCGTTTTCCTGAACAAAGGAAGGCTCATCACGGTTGAAATACTGCTCCGCACCCGTATGAAGCGGAATAGCCAGCCCTTGGGCAAAATCAGGCCTCTTGATAGCAGAGGCCAGCGCAAATCGAATGGTAAGATCAAGACGGTTTTCAAAAAGGATGCGCGTCAGTTCACGAACGGGCACTTCATCAATGGAATCTTTTGTTACCAGCACGCGTTGTACCGTTGTCGTAATACTGTGACTGCGGGGTGTGGGTGCCTTGCCAATGAAGGTTCCCTTGGGAATGCTTCCCACTTGCAGAAACGGGCGCTTGATCGCCAAAGCTTCGGCTTGATCAATCGGGACATAGCGAAGTGGTAGGTTTTTCAGTTCAGAATCTGCAAACAGGTTTAGCAGAACCCGGTCACGCAGGGATCTTACGGTAAATATGGCATCTACCTCGCCCGAAAGCAGTTTCCTTGTGCCTTCCTCAAAGGGAATTGATACCCATTCAACACCCTGAATGGGAATGTCGTAATGATCACCTACGATCCAGAACGAACGCAATTCATCCGTTCCATAAAATGGCACTGCCACTTTCTTGCCTACAAGATCGGAAGGTGAATAAATCAGGCTTTCACTACGCGATATCAGCTGAAAATAATCCGGAAACAAATCGGCAATCATCTGCACATCACTCACAACAGGTGTGTCAGAACGAATGGTGGCAAGATCAACCTCACCCCTGTTCAAAAGCGAAATATTTTCACTGGAATTTTTACTGGGAACCACTTCCAGTATCAGCGTATCAGAATGCCGTGCAACGACATCAGCCACATCGCGCATAAGTTCATATGAATCGGATCGATATGGACCTGCTGCCACTTTCAGCGTCATTGGTTCTTCATTACGGGTTAAATAAAAATAGCCCCCAATAACAAGACCAACAAGCCCAAGCAGGACAAATCGGGATAAAAACCAGTTTCCCTTTTTGCGTACTTGTCGCTCATTCTTCAGACGCAATTCATCAATTGTATCTTGTTGATTATCCGTCACTTTAACCCACCCTGCCTGCTTACGGGTAAGTTTTAAGACAAAAATTCAGATTTTGCGAGTGTTATTATTTTTTGTCACGGGCTGCAAGCGTGCGCAAACGAAGCGCATTCAAACGGATGAAACCATGGGCATCTTTCTGGTCATAAGCACCCTGATCATCTTCAAATGTAACCAGCTCTTCTGAATAAAGCGACTTGTCACTTTCACGTCCGGTGACGATCACATTACCCTTGTAAAGCTTTAGACGAACCTTGCCTTCAACATGGACTTGTGAATGATCAATGGCAGCCTGAAGCATCTCGCGTTCCGGCGAGAACCAGAACCCGTTGTAAATAAGTTCTGCATAGCGCGGCATCAGTTCATCTTTTAAATGCGCTGCACCACGATCAAGCGTTATGGATTCCATGGCGCGGTGGGCTGAAAGCAATATCGTACCACCTGGCGTTTCATAAATGCCTCGTGATTTCATGCCAACAAACCGGTTTTCAACCAGATCAAGACGACCAATGCCATTGTCATGACCAAGCGTGTTGAGTTCCGCCAAAAGCGTGGCAGGTGAAATGCGCTTGCCGTTCAAGCCAATGGCGTCACCCTTTTCAAATTCAATCTCAATTTCCGTTGCAACATCCGGCGCATCCATAGGAGAAATTGTACGCATGTAAACATGTTCGGATGCTTCCAGTGCCGGGTCTTCCAGAATTTTTCCTTCAGAAGACGAATGCAAAAGGTTGGCATCTACCGAGAAAGGCGCCTCACCTTCCTTGTCCTTTGGAACCGGGATCTGGTGTTGCTTTGCAAATTCAAGAAGGTCTGTTCTTGACTTGAAAGACCAGTCGCGCCAAGGCGCAATAACCTTGATGTTGGGGTCAAGCGCATAGGCAGACAATTCAAACCGAACCTGATCATTCCCCTTGCCGGTAGCCCCATGCGCAATAGCGTCAGCGCCGGTCTCACGGGCAATCTCGACTAGGCGCTTGGAAATCAAAGGCCGCGCTATCGACGTGCCGAGGAGATAGACGCCTTCATAGGCTGTATTGGCACGAAACATCGGGAAAACAAAATCGGAAACAAACTCTTCGCGCACATCTTCAATATAGATTTCCCTGATGCCCATCATTTCGGCTTTTTTACGCGCAGGCTCAAGCTCTTCACCCTGTCCAAGATCGGCGGTAAAGGTAACAACCTCCGCTTCATATTCTGTCTGAAGCCATTTCAGAATAATGGATGTATCCAGACCGCCCGAATAAGCCAGAACAACCTTGTTTACCTTGTCTTTTGCCAAACCCATAATGTGAACCTTGTTTATAAACATGCTGTTTTGCGACAATCGCAAGAAACAGATTTCCATTGAAATATTTTGTGGTTTGTATAGAGCAGAAAATATCACCTGTGAACCGCCAATGCACATGCGATTGAGCTTTGTTATTCTGTAGGGCCTATAAACGTGACCATGGACTTTTTACCATCTCTGGCTGTCTTTACGTCTTTCACACTGGCAGCGCTTGCGTTGACCCTGACACCAGGCCCGGACATGACACTTTTCCTCGGGCGTGCGCTAACGCAAGGGAGAACCGCAGGCATGGCTGCAATGTTTGGCGCAGCAACCGGTGTCATCATTCACACGATGCTGGCAGCCTTTGGCATCTCGGCCTTGATACAAGCCTCGCCTAAAGGTTTTTTCATACTGAAAATAGTTGGTGCACTTTATCTTCTGTGGCTTGCCATTCAGGCAATCAGGGAAGGGTCTGCATTTTCACTTGAAGAAGCGAAAACTAAACCAAAGAGCCTCACAAATAATTGGCTGACAGGCATCGGCATCAACCTGCTGAACCCGAAAATCATTTTGTTCTTCATTACATTTTTACCCCAGTTCATATCTCCAGAAGACCCCAATGCAACGGGAAAGATGATTTTTCTGGGATTTTATTTTATCGCGATTGCAATCGCATTTTGTAGTGCAATGATTTACGCCGTCGACAGCGTAGCGGAAACATTGAAACGAAACCCCAAGGTCACACGCGCAATCGACTGGTTATTCGCCGGTGTCTTCTCGGCCTTTGCCCTGAGGATTTTGTTCACGGAACGCGGGTAGATTGTCTTGCCAGCTTCCGGCACCGCGTCCGGCAATCAGCCAATAAAAGAACCCGCCAACAAATCCCATGGCAAGCGTTACGATGAGCGTACCTTCACTTGGAACTGTCGCCTGGGGCAATTGTGTGAAAACCACAAAGAGTGCAGACACCCCTCCCAAGACCAAATGCGTTACCATGCCATTCCAGCGCATCATCTCGGTGATCGCTACCGCAAGAATTACAGGCAATATCGCAAGCGCTGCCAACTGAACACTGGTGATCAAACCTATGCCAACCGTTACAAGCAACATGAAACCGTAGCCCCACTCTGTTTCATCAATTGCTTCCAGGTTTTCGCTACCAATAAAGCCCGCCAAAAAGCCAGTGGAAATGCCATAGGACATGATCATTGCGGCGGCCAGAAAAGCTGCCAAAAGACCAAAACAGACTATGAACAACCGCCCGAGAATGGAAAACAATAAAGACATAGCTATCTCATAACGCTTAATTGCCTTGGCATAAAGCAGTTAATTCAGGCAAGGGCAGGTCTTGTTTCTGTTTGTGGCGTTTTAAGTATTAAAGCACAAACAACTTTTGAAAGAGCCTGTTTGCAATCACCCATCATCAAGCGAAATGTGCTGGTATCATGAAACAGAGAATAGACCAATCCACCAATCAAGCCGGCAGGCATGGAAGAATTGATAATCATGAAATCAGTATAGGGTCCAAAAATCACTGCAACACATAGATTGACAAAGAGAGCAACAATGCCCCCAGCGCAAATCCAGTAGTAGGGAGAGGTGATTGATCTTTTAGAACGCACGTAAGCAGCAAAGGCAAAGGTTGGATACATCACAAGTCCCGTAAACAACCCATCAACTATAAACAGTGCAAGCAATCCTTTTGGATCGTGCCATGTCACGACCCTTGGCAAGATCGGAACAAACAAGGTCGCCAGCAAAATACACAGGGTTGCAACACCCAAACCAAATCCACACCATAAAATTCTCAACATGCCACTCTCCAAAATTCAGTTTCGAGAAACTTTATGCAAAATCAATTATGAGAATTTGTGCAGAGTGTTGGGAGAATATTGGAAGATCTCATTTACCAGCTGGCAACCTACAGGGAACATGCTTTCTGAAAAGTCCGTAAACATAACCCCCCAATGCGCCACCTGGAATAAAGATTGGAAGTAGAGCCACTATTGCAAATGGAAACGGAGTAAAAGCCGAATACAACAAGAAAAGAAACGTTGCGAAAATTGAGTTTTTCATACCTGCAATGGTAAAATACCCAAAGGGCTGATTGTGATTATGCCGTGCTTTAAAAACAACATAGGCAAACCCTGGAAATCCGCTCAGACAGACAATCACAAAACCCGGCAGGAATGCTTGAGGCTTGATTGGCCAGAATAATGGCTCCCAGCCTAAAAGAACAAGTGTAACAGCCACACTGGATGCTGCCGCTGCAAGGATAAACCCGAATATCGAATGAAGCCAGTAAGGCATTTTGCATCTCCAGAACTTAAACTCTGTTGATACATGCCAGTCGGGTTTTCAGTTTTTATGCAGACTGTTGGGAGAAGGAACTGAGATTAATATTGGGGTATATTAATCAAATGTCCTTATCGAATAATCAAGCGATAAGCCGTATGTAATGCCACCAGCAACCCCCGTTATACCTGCCGCAATTATGAGGGCTACTGAAGGTGTTAATATGTATAATGTCATCAATAAAAGACAAGTGAAA
>CALDZZ010000047.1 GCA_937944075.1 uncultured Rhizobiaceae group bacterium | reverse complement strand
TGACACTGGCCTATGCCAACAAACTTGCCAAAAATGTATTGAAGGAACCGGCATGAGTGAACTTCGTCCGCATCTGTCTCCCATACTCATTCGCAAGGCCATTGATGAAGCCTTGCTGGAAGACCTTGGACGTGCTGGCGATATCACTACCAATGCAACCATACCTGCTGACGCAACTGCAAGCTGTGTTTTGGCAAGTCGTGAGAATGGCATTGTTTCAGGGATGGAGCTGGCTAGAGCTGCCTTTGCTGCCATTGACAGTAACGTCAATTTCAAGGCGCATGTGGCAGATTGTGATATCATCAAGCCCGGTGACAAACTTGCCACGATTGGTGGCAATGCAAGATCTATCTTGAGTGCAGAAAGAGTTGCACTGAATTACCTCATGCGGATGTCGGGCATAGCGAGTTATACAGCCGAATTTGCAAGGAAAATTGCGCATACCAATGCGCAGGTTTGTTGCACGCGCAAGACGATACCCGGCCATCGTGCCTTCGATAAATATGCAGTAAAATGTGGAGGTGGTTCAAATCACCGGTTTGGTCTGGATGATGCCATTCTGATCAAGGACAATCATATTGCCGTTGCAGGACGGGTGGCGCTTGCGATTGAGCGTGCACGAGAATTTGCAGGGCATTTGGTCAAGGTTGAAGTTGAGGTCGATACGCTCAAACAATTTGAAGAAGCGCTTGGCGCAAGGCCCGATGTGGTGTTGCTGGATAACATGACCAATGCGCAATTGGCAGAAGCGGTTGCAACCAATAAAGAAGACAATGGCGGCACTGTAAAACTTGAAGCTTCCGGCAATGTCAACATCAAGACCATCAAGGCAATTGCCGAGACAGGTGTTGATTATATCTCCACCTCAAAGATTACAATGGCTGCCCCGACGCTTGATGTTGGTCTCGATATTGCCATCGCATAAGAGGTGATAATGTCCGACAAGAAAAATCCAAAAGACCACGGCATTGAACACTATCAGCATCTTGATCTGGATACAGATGTTAGTGAGCAATTAAAGGATGTCTATTCAAATTGGGCTGACAGCTATGACGATGATAATGACAACAAGCTGAAGACTGTTTCCCAGCCCAATACCGTTCAACTCCTGATGCGGCATTGTACTGCAAAAGAGATTGAGATTCTGGATGTAGGGTGCGGTACGGGTATTGTCGGCCAATATTTGAAAGCGAATGGTTTTACACATTTTGACGGAACTGATCCATCTCAAGAGATGATGGAACACGCACGCAGCCGTGGCTATACAAATCTTCTCAAGCTCGTGCCCGGCAATCCGCTTCCTGTTGAAGATAATGCTTATGATGCAACGCTTTGCGTTGGTGTTTTCACCCATGGTCATTTGGGGGTGGAGGGTTTCCTCGAACTCATTCGCGTAACCAAGCCGGACGGTCTGGTCTGCTTCACGGTCAATGAAGGTGTATGGGAAAGCGGGGAATTCGAAACCGCTATTGACCGACATTCAAAGGCAGGGGATTGGGAAGTCTTGGAAATGACCAAACAGGACTATATGGTCAATGAAGGTATTCAGGCCTGGTATGTGGCGGCTAGGGTAAAGCAGTGATGCAAATCAGGCCTGAGAGAAACAGTGACGAAATAGCCATCTACCAACTTACCAAAACAGTTCACGCTTAACTGCCGCTCAGCAAGGCATCCACGACTGATGTACCACAAGTGCTTGTGTCGGCTGAGCCTCCCAAATCTGGTGTGCGCAAGGCTTTTTCCGCCAAGACCAATTCAATCGCGTTGACAATTGCCTTGCCGGCTTCCGGTGCTCCCAGATGATCCAGCATCATGGAGGCAGCCCAGATTTGTCCTATTGGATTGGCTATGCCTTTGCCAGCTATATCCGGCGCTGATCCGTGTACAGGTTCAAACAGGGATGGAAACTGTCCTTCGGGATTGATGTTTCCGGATGGTGCAATACCAATGGTTCCTGTACAGGCTGGCCCAAGATCCGAGAGAATATCTCCAAACAGATTGGATGCGACCACCACATCAAACCAATCTGGATTAAGGACAAATTGCGCTGTGAGAATATCGATGTGGTATTTATCAACCTTGATATCTGGGTATTCCTTCGCCTTGGCCTCAACCCGTTCGTCCCAATAGGGCATTGTGATCGAAATGCCATTCGATTTTGTTGCTGATGTGAGATGACCTGAACGACGCGATGCAAGTTCAAAAGCATATTCCAGAATGCGGTCAACGCCATGACGGCTCATGACAGTTTCCTGCAATACAATTTCGCGATCTGTGCCCGGGTACATGCGCCCACCGATAGACGAATATTCTCCCTCGGTGTTCTCACGCACTATCATCATGTCTATATCACCGGCCTTGCGACCAGCCAGTGGCAACGGCACGCCGGGCATGGCTCGAGCCGGGCGCAGACTGACATATTGATCAAATTCACGGCGAAACTTGATTAGGGAACCCCAAAGAGAAATATGGTCAGGCACAATATCAGGCCAGCCAACAGCACCAAAAAACAAGGCATCGCTGCCGATCAATCTTTCCTTCCAGTCACCAGGCATCATCTCGCCGTGTTCGGTATAATAGTCAGCTGATGCAAAGTCGTGGTCGGTAAAGTCGAAACCAAGGTCAAAGCGTTTGCTTGCCGCCTCCAAAACCTTGATGCCTTCAGGCGTTGTTTCCTTGCCGATCCCGTCTCCTGGTATGACTGCTATATTCCAACTGTTTGCCGTCATTTTTGTAACTCCAAAAAAGTTTTATATTTGCCGGACTTACGACATTGATGATCATGCTTATCGGATTGGTTGCAATCTGCAAGCTTTCTGAGTGTTGTAACAATCAGTTCCGTTCATAAATCACTGGAAACTCATCACCTTCAAATTTTTCTCCGGCCTTGTAGTCAAGCTCTGGAAATGCCGGAGAGGTTGTGCCTGGACGCTCGACAAATCTTGCATCGTCTCCGACCCATCTGATGGATACGACCCGACGTCGAATATCGGATGAATTGGCAGGTGCGCCGTGGAGCGTTTTGAAGGAGAAAGCGACTGCATCTCCAGGTTCCACTGCCCAGCCGATTACATCCATTTGGTCGCGGTTTGTTTCCACATCGGGAACGGCCTCTGAAGTATCATCTTCAAACAATGGTGTTCCATCAAAGCGATCCGGTCTGAAGTCCTTGTTCCAGTTATGCGAGCCTGCAATATATTCAATTGTGCGTTCACGAGGAATTGGGTCCAGAGGAACCCAGAAGGAGACAGTCTTTTGCGCTTCCACCAGATAATAGGGTTGGTCCTGATGCCATGGCGTTTTGATTGAATTGCCGGGTTCCTTGACCAGTACATGGTCATGGAAAATTCTTGCAGTTTTCGATTGCATCAAGGTTGCGGCCGCTTCAGCCATGGGGGAGTCTTTAACAAGTGAGCGGTATCCGTCAAACTGGTTCCATACCACATAGTCCTGAAAGAAAGGTGCGCTGCCATCATCGGGTTTGTAAGTGCGTTCCCGCCAAGAGGGTTTTGCCTTGTTTTCTTCTATCGCCTGCCGAACACTTTCAACATGGTCGTTGAATATGCCCTTCAGCAAAACAGCACCGTTCGTGTTGAATTCCTCGATCTGTTCTTTTGTAATGAAATTATCCATGGGGTTCATCCATCAGGCGTGTTTGTTAAAGTTTCAGTATAGACTTCAATCAGCTTTTGCCAATCTTCAATCCGGGTGCGGGACGTTCTTTAAGGATTTCGCTTCTGAAACGAAAGAGTGCAGCAGGACGACCGCCTGTTGAGCGTTCGCTCTCGCCAGTGGGTTCTACAAGGTCGGCATTTTCGACAAGACGCCTGAAGTTCTGTTTGTGCACTGCGCGGCCAAAGATACTTTCAACTGTTTGCTGCAAGTCAAACAGGGTGAAGGTTTCAGGCATTAATTCAAAGATTACCGGACGATATTTGAGTTTTGAGCGTAGCCTTGCAATTGCGGTTGCAAGAATACGGCGGTGGTCATGCGCCATTGAAACGCTGTGAATGATGTTTGCCTGGTCTAGCAGCATGCGTCCGTCGGTTACAGCTTCCTTCATCAGGCCTGCGGCATACATCATCTCATAACGCTCCAATACAAGTTCATCATCCCATTCAGACTCTTCCAGCCCGAATGAAATTCGAATACGCGATAGAGGATCCAGTCCCCTGATGATGCGGTTGATGCGGGCTGGATGGGTGGCCCATTCCAGTAGATGCGGAATGATGATTTCATCGAGCATTCGGGGTCTTGCTGTGCGCCAGTCCTCCCACGGGAAAAACGCATACCAGTTTCGCCATTTTGCATCGCCGGAAATAAGATTTTCATTCTCATCGCGATTGATACGAGAAAGCGCCAGATATCCAACTGATACCACATGCGGACTGTTGTCTCCCTTGACGGGCGTGCGACCCCGGTCCCCAAAGGTATAGAGCTGCTCTACATAACCGGGGCGAACGCCGGTCTGCGCTTCTGCCAGTTCACGCAAACCTTCTTCCATGGTGCGATGCTTGTGCGGGTCAAAACGGCCATAGGGAAGGGCGTCCTCACTCCGCGTTGTTTGCAAGATGGCTGGAGTGTTGTCGAGGATCGCTACAATCACGGCATTAAGGCCAATCTCAATTGCAGGGTCAGACATGGTTCTTTCGCTTGCGTTCAATTTTCTCAAAGCTTAGCAGAAAGGCTTCCTGCGCATTCCCGGCTGAAAGCGGTTTGAAATTGAACATGTCAGCAGAAAAGCCTTTTGGTGTTCCAAAAAACTCGCGAGCTTCCTGGTGTTCAAAGCCTGCCAGCTCAGTTGCCTCAAAATAGGCGCTAATGGAATCAGCGCGTTTGATGGCTTTTTTCAAGGCTGGTGGTGTCACGGGTTGTAATGTGTAACGCAAGTGGATTGCTTCCTGCAATCTGGCTTCGACCAATTTGTAATCGCCACCCAGAACAGCCTTGAATGGTGAGATCATGTCTCCCACCACATATTCCGGGCCATCATGTAGAAGCGCAATCAACTCTTCATCCGGTGTTGCCTTTGTGTTCAGCTTGCAAAAGATTTGCCACACAATTACTGAATGTTGAGCAACGCTGAACGCATGTTCCCCGCGGGTCTGGCCGTTCCAGCGGGCCACTCTTGCAAGGCCGTGGGCTATATCATCAATTTCCACATCGAGTGGTGAAGGCTCAAGCAGGTCCAGCCGTCTGCCTGATAACATGCGTTGCCAGGCACGAGGTGTCTTTTCCCTCGCGGTCATTCATCCGTCTCCGGCATTTTGAAACTGACCCATGGCTGAAGCGATGAAGTGATCTCGGTTTCCCCTGCAAGCACTTCTTGCGCCTTTGCAATTCGATCCAGTCGCAACAATGCAAGTCCCTT
>CALDZZ010000046.1 GCA_937944075.1 uncultured Rhizobiaceae group bacterium | reverse complement strand
AGGACAATTGAAATAGTACCGACGTCCATTAGCTTGCTCCCACGCTTTTCTTGATTGCTTCCAGCTCTTCTTCGTCAATAAGATCCTTCTCCAGAAGTTCGGAAGGATCCTTGTTCCAGTCAGCAATCAGGTTGACCACGGCCTGAATGGATATCAAACAAATGGTAATCAGGATCATAGGTTGAATGGTTGCAGGAATGGGTGGGTCGAAGGCTGTGCCAAACGTCTCCCAACGGTAAAACTTGACGATGAATACCTGCTTGTAACTGCCAAACACCATAAAGAATGCAAACAGGCACAGTAAGAAGACCCAAAGCGTATCACAAATATGCTGTGCCCATCGTGGCAGATAATCATAGAGAATGAAAATACGGATATGACTGCGTTGTTGCATGGCATAAATGCCTGAAAGCATGAATACAAAGCCGGCAATCCACAAGGTTAGTTCGTTTGCCCAAAGGGTGGGCGCCTCAATCATGTATCTCAAGAAAACCTCATAGAGCATGACGAGGGTCATCGAGATAATCAGGATCATGGTGATACGGCCAATGAACATGGCAAACGTATCAATCTTGCTCGGGTGTTCAAACTCCATTTGAGCAATCACCATACTGCGCATGCCAAGGGCAAAAAAGATGGGTGCGAGGATCAGTGCTAGCCAGTCAATTGCGTCGGTCATACCACCAAACAAGCCAGGCAACCCGGGAGACACATCCTTGCGTTCATGCAATTCGGTCACTTGTGCCAACATGCTTGGATTGTCATGCGGTGCAAAATCAAGAATATATGCTGGTGCATGCCAGATAACCCAACCGGCACAAAATACAAATGCGAATGGATAAACCCACTCTTTCAGACCTCCCGAACTCTTTTGCAAACTAGCCTCCCTCTTTAATCCCTATTGAATCTCATAATGTCGAATGAACTCTCGATCCGGTTCAACGCCAATGCCTGCTGCGTCAGGTACTTTAATCCTGCCATTATTGTTCTTCACTTGACGCTGAATGTCCAACGGTTCTTGCAATAATTCATCACGAAACTTGTTGTCAGTTGTGTCAAACTCGAGCATCGGTTCCCAGGGATGTAGCCCGCCCGGCATGGGGGGCATGGCAGCAAGCAATTGCATGTTGGTTGCAACTGCAACTGCCGATCCCCATACGTGATTGATCACAGGTGTAAAATGCGCATGACAAAGCGCAAGAACACGCAAATATTCTGAAATTCCACCCAATGCACAGACTTCCGGCTGGGCTATGGAAAGACCGCGAGACTCGAGCAATGCCCGCCAGCCCCAACGGTTGAATTCTGCTTCACCACCGGAAATATTGACCTTGAGTCCTGCACGCAATTCGCGATACCCATCAAGGTCTTCAGGAGCAATCGGTTCTTCAAACCAGTAGGCATCAAGCTCTTCAAGTGCATGGCCGACATAAAATGCATCACTGGTTGTATAACAGTGATTGGCATCAGCCATAAAACGATACGCATCCCCAACACCCCTGCGAACAGCTTGCGCAAGTTTGACATCATCTTTGGGGCCTAGGCCAAGTTTCATCTTGGTTGCAACAAAACCCATGTTCTTGATGTTGGCGGCTTCTTCTTCGAAACTTTTTACAAGCTTTTCAACCGGTTCAGGACGCAGCATCATGCCGTATCCGTAAACAGGAATGTCTTCTCGGTGCTTGCCGCCAATCAGCATATGCAGCGGCATGTTTGCAACCTTGCCAGCAATATCCCAAAGGGCAATATCAACGCCGGAAAGGGATTGCATCGACATGCCTTTTTGGCCGTGGTCGCGTAAAAGATTGTAAACCTTGTGCCAAAGCACATCCCGGTTCAAGGGGTTTTCGCCCAATAGCATGGGCTGTATTACTCGCTCAACAATTGTCTTGTTGGCGATCGCAACATTACCCGGGCCAAAACATTCGCCCCAGCCTGTAATGCCGTCATCGGTTTCAACTTCCACCAGATGCGCAGTGCGCTTGTCATAATATTGCTGCGAGTAGCCCAATACCTCGGGCATGTCGTACTGCAATACATGGCTTGTGATTTTGGTTATTTTCATGAAAGTGAAGCCGGATTGAAAATGGCGACAAGGTATTTCCCTGCCGCCATCAAGTTTATTCAATCAAGAGAATTTCTCTTATTTCATTGCACCCAGATCTCTAAGGAATGAGATGTGGCTTTGCAGAAGTTCTTTTGACTCAGGCGTGGTAGCAAACTCTTCCCATGCTTCCTGAACTGCCTGACGGTAGATAGCCATATCTTCATCTGACCAGGTGTTTAGCTTGATGCCTTTGGCGCGAAGCTCTTTTGCAGTTTGTGCATTTTTCACTTCGTTGATGGTTGAGTTTTTCAAGCCAAGAGCCTGCATGGCAACCTTCATGATTGCCTTGTGATGTGCAGGCATTGCATCCCAGATGTCCTTTCGGCAAGCAAGGTGATCGGCTGGCATTGAGTGGAAACCAGGATAGTTTGTGCTTCCTGCAATGTCATACAATCCAAGACCAACGTTGTTGGTAAGGTTTGCAGCGTCAGCGCCATCGATGATGCCAGTTTCAAGTGCCGTAAAGATCTCGTTGAAGTCCATCACGATTGGCGAAGCACCAAGCTTTGTGAAGATGTTTGTGATAACACCTGGAGGTGAACGGAACTTCCAGCCCTTAAGGTCTTTAACGCCAGTGAACGGCTTTGTTGAGGAAAGCGATTCAGGACCCGGGATCCACCAGCCAACGAATTCCATGTTGTGTGAGTTGTAAAGCTTGTTGAGCTGTTCATAACCACCACCATGCAATAGCCATGCATATTGTTGATACGGGTTTTGATAACCACCGGTCAAATCACCAGTAAACTGGAATGCAGGGTTCTTGCCGGTCTGATAAGCACCGCCTGTCATATCGCAGTCAAGAATGCCTGTTGCAGCAGCGTCAAATGTTTCTGCAGCTTTTACAACAGCGCCAGAATAAAACATTTCGATTTCAATTTCACCGTTTGACATTGCCTTGACGTCTTCGATGAACTCACCAGCCATTTGGCCAGAAAGTGTTTCAGTTGAAAAGTGTGTTTGAATACGCAGTTTAGTGGTGGCAGCAGACGCAGTTGATGCAAGCCCCACACACAATGCAGCAGCCGAAGCGG
>CALDZZ010000045.1 GCA_937944075.1 uncultured Rhizobiaceae group bacterium | reverse complement strand
CTTCACGATAATTGATGACATGATCTGCACCCAGTTCAAGGCATTTATCAATTTTATCGTCTGAGCCAACAGTTGTAATGACGGTGCAGCCGATTTTCTTGGCCAGTTGTATGGCAGCAGAACCAATGCCTGAACCGCCGGCGTGTATGAGAACTGTTTCACCAGATTCAAGTTTGGCGTTGTCGAAGAACATGTGCTCCACTGTACCAAAGGTAACTGGGGCAAGGGCCGCACCAATATCAGTTACGCCAACCGGGGCCTTGATGCAGTTTCTTGCTGGCATGTTTGAGAGTTCCTGGCCATATCCGTCCAGGTGAAAACCATGAACTCCAGCAGGATGTTCGCAATGATTGTCTCTACCTTCGCGACAAGGACGGCATGTTCCGCAGGTTGGAGCGCCATAGATTGATACAAGGTCACCGACTTTCAAATGTGTGACGCCAGGACCTACCTTGGTAACTTCGCCGGATGCCTCGGCACCCACAGTCATTGGCAGTTTGCGCTTGGCAAAAGCCATGCCGCGCCAACCCCAAACGTCGATGTGGTTCAGTGCGACTACCTTGGTTTTGAACTGAACTTCGCCTTGGCCTGGATCTGCCGGTTCAGGGACATCTGTTACTTTAACTTCGCGATCTGAAACAAGTTGAAGTGCGCGCAAAGGTCTTCTCCATATGAGCTGAAAATGTTCTGTCCGAGTGCTGTTAAGCTACATCACGACCAAATACAAGACATGCATTTTGACCACCAAAGCCAAAAGAGTTCGACAGGATGTTTTTCACATCCGCATCACGCTTTTCATTTGGCACGACATCCAGTGGTATATCCGGATCAGGTGTTTCATAATTGATGGTCGGCGTGATGGTGCCTTCCTGCATGGTTTTAAAAGAAATGACGGCCTCAATCGCTCCAGCTGCAGTCAGGGTATGACCAATCATCGATTTGCTGGAAGAAATGGGAGTAGAATGGATTTTATCCCCAAAGACCGCGTGCAGGGAGTTATATTCCATGCGGTCATTTTCAGGTGTTGAAGTGCCGTGTGCATTTACATAGCTGATGTCATCCGGTGTGATGCCTGCATCCTTGATTGCTTCTGAAATCGCCGTAATGACAGGTGTGCCATCCGGGCTTGATCTGGTGCGGTGGAAGCTATCTGCTTTTTCGCCAACACCACGGATTGTGCCATAGATTGTTGCGCCTCGGTTTTGTGCGTGTTCAAGCGTTTCAAGAACAAGCGCAGCCGATCCTTCAGACATGACGAAGCCACTTCTGTCTTTTGAGAATGGGCGAGACGCCTTGTTTGGTTCGTCCTGGTTGTTTGTTGTAAGAGCCGATAACAGCCCGAAGCGGATTAGACCTTCCGCTGTAACAGAACCGTCAGATGCCACACAAAGTGCTGCTTGCGTTTCTCCGCGTCTAATTGCTTCGATGCCTTGTTGCAGGGCAGTTGCGCCGGATGCACATGCGGTCGACAAGGAGATTGGAAGCCCTTGGGTTTCGTATTTTTCAGCCAGACGAAATGCGATCGTACCCAATTGTATGAGACTATGCATTTTTTCCTGCTTATGTTCTCGGGCAGAAGCCAGCATGCGCTCATAACCAATCGAGCCCTCACTGGTGCGGCCGATCAAGTCAAAGCGGTGTTGCCATTCGAGTTCGACGGGTGGGGCTGCAAAGAAAAGCGGGCCGGGAAATCCGTCATGCCCGAAGCCTGCATCAGCCAGGGCTTCTTCTGTTGTTGCATCTGCCATTGCATAGGAAATCCCGGGTGCAGAAACTTCTTCCGGCTCCATGAAATCAACTGTGCCAGCAATGCGGGTGTTAAGTCCTTCCGTGGAAAAACGTTTAACCTTGTGAATACCGGATTTGCCTTTCTTGAGCGCGGTCCAGTTATCTTCTATGCCACGACCCAGCGATGTTACGGCACCCAGTCCTGTAACAACAATAATAGGGCGACCCTGATGATCTGTATATTTCGACATGATTATCTCCTATGCCTTTCCAAGCAGGGCAAAACCTTCACCGCAATGATGGCCGATTGATGTTACCATGATTGAAGCAACCTGTTCGCTTGAGGACTTTTCCTCTTTTTCAAAGGGTGCGTAGAACCCATCATTTTTCAAGGCAAGTGCAGCTAGAGCAACCCCGGCAGGGAAAGTGGCTTCCAATGGCTGACCTATAAGGGTCTGGAATGCCCTGACAGGAATATCTTCTCCCAGCTTGTTTTTGAGATAATCCATTTCAAAACTGGTTGCAGCACTCACACCGGTTGCACCCGAAATGACTGCGTCCGGCCTGCCGCCAAGTTTGTCATACATGGTATCCAGTCTTGCGATACCTTTGTCACCATCCCGTTTTCCAAGGTCTGAGCTTACACCTTGAAGTTTAGCGTATGGTTTTGCACCACGTGCCTTTGCATGTTCTGCTTCTTCGAAAACAAGGAATGCACCAACACTGCCCATTCTCATTCCACCGCCTTTTGCCTGACGGCCGTGAACGCCTTCTGTGCCGCCATCGTAAAGATAGTGATTTAGCGCATGGGGAAGTAATGCATCGGGGCGGTCAGCATTATATGAGCCACCCACGAGCATATGTGTACTTTGGCCTGAGGCAATACGGGAAACTGCATTCTGGATTACTGTGACGCCTGCGGTTTCTTCACCCATGTAAGTCCGAGAAGAGCCGGTAACCTTGTGAACAATCGAAATATTGCCTGCGAGTAGGTTTGACAGTTGGGCCAGGAACAGCGTCGGGCGAAGATCTGTACGGAGGCGATCAAGAATAAGCTGTTCAGAATCGTTGCTTGCTATGGCATCTCTGAGAATTGCCTCGTCGGTTTCAACATCGCGCTCACCACCGCCAGCTGCAACGACCAGGTCCATGGTAGAGACCATATCGGCATCATCTTTCAACCCGGCATCATCCAGGGCAAGACCAGCCGCATAAGTTCCCAGCCGTTGCCAGTTTTCCATCTGGCGTTGATCCTTGCGGGGGATTTGCAAGGCCCAGTCCATTTCCGGGAGTGGATGTACTCCATAGGGTGGAACGGTATCTTCAGCAATTACAGGAGCAGGGGCCTTGTCGCCTCCCAGTATCTCCCAGTGGTGTTCGGCACCTTCACCGTAACATGAAACAAAGCCTATGCCGGTTATGCAAACTTCTTTTTGTGATGAAGACATGAATTATCGTCCGAATTCAGGGTTTTTTGGGTTGTTCGTGATTAGCAGTAAACTAAACGTTCGTCTTCATGTCTGCAACCTGTGCCTTGATTGTATTCTGCAAATCAGGGCTTGGAAACGGCATGATTGTGAAGGTTAGTTGCGCATTTGCAATACGTTTGCCTTCAGAACGTATTTCAGCCTTGGTTACCGCGAATCCGGAGCCTTCATGTTCAATCTCGGCTTTGATCTCAATCTTGGTTTTAGGACCTACAAAATTTCTGAGTTTGCCTTCCTTGACACCTGCCAAGAGTGGGATTTTTTCAAAATTGATTGTATGCATGATGAGAATGCCCGAGGCTTGAGCCATGGTTTCAATCATCAATACGCCAGGCACAAGCGGGTGGCCGGGAAAATGCCCTTCAAACACTGGGCTTTCATCCGGCACAGTGGAGGTTGCCTGAAGTACTTTAGCTTCCAAGTCAACGCTTGGAATCTTATCGATCATTTGAAAATATTCTAATTGCATGGGATGCCTGTTTGTTATCTTGTTTCACGTATTCCAAATACGCAAAAACCCCCGATTAACGGGGGTCTTGGAATTCTTGTATTGATTGCTTTGATTAAGCTTTTGCCGCAACAAGTTCGTCAATTTTTCCGCAGAGGTTTTTCATTACGAAATATTCTTCTGTAGAGGCTTTGCCGTCGTTTACTTCCTGAGTCCAGGTTTCAAGTGGAATTTTGATGCCAAAATCCTTGTCGATTGCAAAAACAATATCCAGAAAATCCAGGCTATCAATGCCCAAATCGTCAATTGTATGGCTTTCCGGAGTGATTTCCTCACGCGGAATTTCGCTAGTTTCTGAAATAATATCTGCGACTTTGTCGAAAGTTGACACGATGTAGCCTCTTTTATCTATGGTTTTCAATGCGTTAGAAGCTATATTTGCTTGCTGTTGCATGATTTGAAAACAAACTCGTAATTACACAATTTGTCTCATTTGTGTTGCATGCCGCGCTTTTATCCAGACTCGCGCGACTTGTCCAGACTTCTTGTGCATTATTGCAAGTTTTATAGAGGTTAAAGCCTGATTCAGGCTTGTAAAACGACAGGGTTTTAGGGAAACAATAATCCGCTTGTTACAATGAACGCCTGTAAGGGGCCAGATTGACTTGAATTGACCAGACTAGCGTCTTTTATCAGCAGGGTTTCCGATTTGAACGATAACCTTGAGCCGGCGCATTGTGTTCTTTAGAAACTGCTCTTCGTTTTCATGAATTTCACCATCACAAATGGCAAGTGACGACAGCATTTTTAACAAGCTGATGCGTTCTTGAACAGGAGCGCGATTCATGAATTCCACGATCTCATCGATGTCTTCTTCTTTTTGCGGCTTTTCGAGTTCTTCCAGATACAAGGTCTTGAGTTTGAAAACTTCCTTTTGATCCATCAATTCGAGCATGCTTTCAGCAACAAGGTTTTCCACCTCAAGAATACGACCGTCAATTCTGCTCATGATAGCAAGCAGTTTTGCCTGGATCAGTCTGATTTCTACATTGGTTAATGGAAGTTCTGAATTATCAATCAGTTTCTGTGGAGTGTTCATGGTTCTGCCCTCTTTCAAGCCACCATAAGTCCTGATGAGTTAACATAAATTGAATTAGATTTAAAAAAACTAACGTAAAGTCATTTTTATGCGTAAAAATCTCTTCAAGAGGCTATTTTTTCGTCTATTTGAACAGTTTTTTCGACCTGAGCATGGTTTTTTGTCATATCAGTCATTCGTTTGGTCGTTATGACTTCTACGATAGTGTTGAACAAATCTGTCGAACGGGCAGGTTTGTTGAGGTTTGCCTGAATGCCAAGATCTGATAGTTCGCGTGTCACATCTCCGCTATCAACAGATGAAAGCATGATGACTGGTATTTCCTTCAGGATTTCGTCATTTCTGATCTCTACAAGAACGTCATGTCCTGTCATATCAGGCATTTGATAGTCTAGAATGACAAGGTCAATGTTTAGATTGCTTTGAAGCGCCTTACGCATCACTACAAGTCCTTCCTTGCCGCTTTCTGCTGCAGCACAGTCAAAGTTCCATTGTGCCATCAGCTCAGTTAAAATTTCACGGTTGACTGCGTTATCATCGATAACCAGTATTCTGCAGCCGTGAAGTGTATCAGGCGCTTTGATATCATTTTGCTTTTCTATTTGCACAGGGAGGGTTATTTTGAACCAGAAGGTTGAACCTTCTCCCAAAGTACTTTCAACACCAATATCACCTTCCATTAACTCAACAAGGGAAGAGGATATAGACAAGCCAAGGCCTGTGCCTTCGTATTTCCTTGTATTTGAGCCATCCGCCTGAATGAACTGCTTGAAAATATTCTCGCAATCGCTTTTCGCTATTCCAATGCCGGTATCTTCTATGGAAACCAGCAACTCGGCTTCTTGTGAGTTACTTGAAATGTTTCCAGATGATCTCACATTGATATAAATATGACCCTGTTCAGTAAATTTGACTGCATTTCCAATCAGGTTTGTAATGATTTGACGAAGTCTTCCGACATCACCGATCAAAACTGTGGGTAGCTTAGGGTCAATGCGAAGGATCATTTCCAGATCCCTTTCCGCAACACTTGAAGACATCAGCGAAATCACATCTTCAAACACATCCTTGAGGACAAAGGGGGCAGGGGAAAGCTCCATCTGGCCTGCATCGATTTTTGAGAAATCAAGGATATCATTGATAATGGTCATCAGAGAATTACCAGACCTTACAATGATATCTGAGAACATTTGCTGTTTGTCATTGAGGGGTGTCTTTTGTAAAAGCTCGGCCATTCCCATGATGCCATTCATTGGTGTGCGTATTTCATGTGACATGTTAGCCAGGAATTCTGTTTTGGCACGTTCACCACTTTCAGCCTTTAAGGTAGCCTGTTTCAGTTCTTCCTCGCGTTCCGTCAGTATGATGTTTTGCTTCTCTGTACAGGCGAGTGTCTCTTCAAGTTTTTTTGCTTGCCCCAAAATGGATTTCAGCAAAAACCAGATTATGGATGCCAACATCAACGCGAAGAAAGAAAGGCCTATTCCCACGTTAATGCATATTGCTTCAAGTTTTGATTCAGCATTTTGCAGGTTAATGCGAAACAGATTTTCCGTTTCCCGCCAATATTGGGAGATGACGGCATCCAGGGCTTTTTCATTTTCAATCATTTTGGCAATGGTAATTTGTGACCCGCTCTCTGCATTCAGCAGTGATTTTGTGGTTTTTAAAGCAGCTCCTTGAAACTTACCGTTTTGCTTTCGAAATGTTTGACCTACGTCTTTCATTTTTTGCTGCGTATCGCTTGGATATTGCAAGAGCTCCTGTCTTGAATTGCGTGAGATATAGTCAGCAACAGTTTTGAACTGACCTGCATTGACCAAAAACGCGATGGTATCTGCCGTGTTAAGTCGTTCTTTCGTTGTAAGGCGCTCTGCCAGTCTGGCTATCTTTTCCAGTTTGTAGGACAGTTCTGGCAGACGATCGTAATTTACAATAGTGAGTTCAGGGCTGTCTTTGGCGACGAACTCCATCAAGCTTGATGTCTTGGTGATGTCGAGGATTAGCCGTTTTCCTGCCAACAGTCGTTTTGTCGTCGATTGCTCTGTATCATTCAGTGTTTGCCAGAGTTTTTCAATTTTTGTGCGCTGGTGCTCATCAAGCACGACGACTTTAGAATAGTCTTCAGGCCCAAATTCATATTCGTTGGTACGGTCATTACTCTTATTGTTTATCGTTTCCGTTTTACCCCAAACAGTTTCGATAAAGCTCAGACCTGCCTTTGACGAGTCAACCTTGTTGAGCTCCATTTCAATGTATTGATGTCCAAGAAATACAGATGCAAGGATAGGCGCCAATAATAATACCAGCAGCACAGTCAGCTTTCTATGGATTGAAGTGCTGAACATTATAATCATCTCAATGTTGAAATCATGCTCAACTTAAGTGATGAAAATGTACATTTAGTAAAATTTATTGATAAGTTATTAACTTACCAAGTCACAAAAAGTGACTGAACACGGTCACAATAGGTGCTGTAATTTGTCTTGCTATCGAAGAAGTTATATTTCCAGAATGATTTTGGGTGGTGCAGTGCCATTATGGATATCCTCAAACCCTTTTACGCCTTGTTCAAGAGAGCGCAGTTCTGACCAGCCTTTGCGACTTATTTTTTCTTGAGCCAAGAGATCGATTGCCTCCTGAAAATCCTTGTTCGTATAACAATAGGTTCCGATAAAAGCTATTTCCTGCAAGGTAATGCGCCTGGTATCTAGACCCTCATTACTGTCTTGAAGACCGACATGCACGATTGTACCACCGGGTATGGCAAGTTCCGATGCTGCTCTTCTGGTATGGCCTGAGCCAACGCAATCCAGAATGAGGTCTGCCTGTTCCGTGCCGGGCTTCTCGTTAATAGGGTCGTAGGGCGTGGCTTTTAGAACTTCAGTGAGCATTTCACGCCTCATGGCATTTGTCTCACCAATCCAAAGATTTTCCATGCCCTGGTTTTCAAGTACCATGGCACACAACAGACCGATGGCGCCGCCGCCCAGTATAATAGCTGATTGCTCACTCACAGGGCCTTTTAACCGCTCAAGGCCAATGTGTGCGGCGTGGACACATACCGCAAGAGGCTCTGCCAGGGCCGCTTCATCAAAGGCCAGGTGATCCGGGATTTCAAATATGTTTTCTTCCTTGATCGCGACTGCCTGAGCAAATGCACCAGGCACTTTCATGCCGATCAGTTCACGTTCTGCGCATAGGTGTTCATTGCCATTCGTACAAGCCGAACAGGTTCCACAAGTCATCAACGGATTGATGGCAACGCGCTTGCCTTCAAATTTCCCTGAACGAGGGACACCAACAGCTTCATGTCCCAAAATCAGAGGAGGAACGCGTCTTGCGTCATGACCATGCCAGGCATGCATGTCCGAACCGCAGATTCCGCAATGTGTCAGATCAACAACAACTTCGCCTTCACGAGCAACCGGATCAGTTTCCTCGCGGAATTCGGTTTTCATGGTATCGGTATAAACGAGCGCTTTCATTTTGCGGTATATCCTCCATCAACTGGCAGTATCTGCCCGGTTACATAGCTTGAAGCGTCTGAGGCAAGAAAGATCGCAGGACCAGCTAGATCTGAGAGTTCTCCATTGCGCCCGATACAGGTCATGCTGGCGTGATGCGCTGACATTTTGTCATCGCCAAAGACTGCTGCGGTTAATTCGGTTGGAAAAAAGCCTGGTGCAATTGCGTTTGCGGTGATGCCGTCTTTCGACCAGGCTTCTGCCATGGCACGAGTGAGCTGGCTGATGCCGCCCTTCGATGCGCCGTAGGAAATACCATTTGTAAACGCTCGCGAAGACTGCAGGGATGCAATATTGATGATACGACCCCAATTGTTGGTCTTCATGTTAGGCGCAAATACTTGTGCCAGAAAGAAAGGCACTGAAAGATTTAGGTGAATGGTTTTGTTCCAGGTCTCTGGATCAATCTCATCAGCATGTTTGCGCGGGTTCAAACCAGCTGCGCTAACGATGATGTCGGGAAGGGCGTTCAATGTTTTACAGGCGTTGAATATGGTTTGGCTTGCATCCTCTGCCATAAGGTCTGTTGCGATGGTAAAGCCATCGCGCTCACCGAGAGCTTCTTCCAGGAGGCTCTCGCGTCTCCCTACAAGGATGATGGATGCACCATGATCTGAATAGGCATGAGCAATGGCCTTGCCTATGCCGGAACCACCACCCGTTATAAGGGCTGTTTTGCCTTCAAGAGAGAAAATCGATTTCATAATTCATTTCCTTGAAATGGAAATCCCCCGCAGGCATCTGGTTGCTGCTGCGAGGGATTAAAGCGTCTTGTCCAGTATTATGGGGCTGAAGGAAAGCCTTCATAACTGAAGAAGCCTGGAGAACCGTTCGCTGACAGGAAGTCTGGCAGCCAGAGCGCAAAGCCCGGGAACATGAAGATCAGGATGAGGCCAATGACCTGGATAACCATGAATTGCATCATGCCGAAGTAAATGTCTTTCAGGTCCCACTCAGGCACAACCCCCTTGAGGAAGTAGGCTGAGAGCGCGACTGGCGGACTGAGCCATGCGGTCTGAAGGTTCACGGCTACAAGGATTGCAAACCAGGTAAGATTAACATCCAGTTGTACCAATAAAGGCACCAGAATTGGAACGATGATCAAAACGATTGGAACCCATTCCAGTGGCCAGCCCAGCAGGAACACCAATGCCATCACAAGGATCAGCATGGCTGCTGTAGAAAGGTCGAAGGATAGCAGAAGTTCGGTCAAGAACTTCGGAGTGCCAAGGTTTGAGAAAACTGCACCAAAGAAGTTTGATGCCGCTACAAGGAACATGATCAAAACCGAAATTTCCAGTGTCTTGATCAAGGCGCCATAAAAGCCTGAGAACTTGAAGCGTCCGTAAGCCAATGACAGCAGAATGGCACCAAATGCACCACAGGCAGCTGCTTCAGCAGGGGTTGCCCAACCCGCAAGAATTGACCCTAGTGCAAAGGCAATCAAGACGGTTGGCGGGACTAGCCCCATGAAGAATTCATACCACAGATCCGAGAAGTAGAAGCCACCAGGCTCAGCAGATCGCGTCCACTTGTAGACTGCGAACATTATGCCAAGCCAGATTATCGGTACCAGAAACCCGTCAAGCGGGAAGAGGCCAAATCCGCTTGCAGCACCAATGGTAATCAACCATACGAAAGCAACAAGGGCAGCCATTACCAGAACAACTTCAATGAAATAGTAAGGTGAGGTTTCCGGCTGTTCATCAGGCGGCAGTATCGGGCCCAATGAAGGGTTAATCATACAACGACCAACTGAATAGATAATGTAAAGCGAAGCAAGCAAAATGCCGGGAATAATCGCCGCACGGAACAGGTCTGTTACTGGGATTTCCAACACAGGCCCCATCACAATCAACATGATGGATGGAGGGATTAGAATGCCCAATGTGCCACCAGCAGTAATAGTGCCTGCTGCCATGCGCACATCATAACCGGACTTGTTCATTGTCTTTGCCGCCATGATACCAAGAATGGTTACAGACGCGCCCACAATACCGGTTGCTGCTGCAAAAATGGTGGATACAAACAATACAGCGATATAAAGCGCACCGCGTGTTTTTGACATCATCATTTGAACAGCATTGAACAATCGCTCCATAAGACCGGCTTGCTCCATCACAATTCCCATTAGAATAAACAATGGAACCGCAACCAATTGGTCATCCAGCATGGTTGAGTTGGTTTGCAAAGTTTGCAGGAAGAAGGTAAGGGCACTGCCTGATCCCCATGCGCCAAAGGTGAATGCAAGGAAGATGAGCGTGAAGGATATCGGGAAGCCGATGAAAATCACAAACAGCATTGCGCCTAGCATGAAAAGACCGATGGTCGGTTTGGAGAATGCTGCTGCCCCAGTCAAACCAAGCCAGTCAAATAGCGGGAAGACTTTCGGGTAGAAAACACCAACAAAGATGAGTGTCAGTATAATTAGATATGGCAGAAGAAGGCGAACGAACTTTGCTTCACGT
>CALDZZ010000044.1 GCA_937944075.1 uncultured Rhizobiaceae group bacterium | reverse complement strand
GATAACATGAAAAAAGATGTTCATCCGGATTATCACACCATCAAAGTCGTCATGACTGATGGAACAGAGTTTGAAACCCGCACAACATGGGGTGCTGAAGGCGATGTCATGAACCTTGATATTGACCCAACATCGCACCCGGCATGGACAGGCGGAAACCAGCAGTTGATGGACCGTGGTGGCCGTGTTGCTCGCTTCAAGAAAAAATACGAAGGTCTTGGTATTTAATTTCCAGGCATTTTGTCCCTGAGTGGATTTATGAAGTATAATAAAACCCGGCCTTTGTGTCGGGTTTTTTGTTGGGGTGATAAAACTTTTATGGTTTTGCTGGTTCATCTTGAAACTGCAAGAGTTTGTTACTATCTGAATCTTACGTTAGGTAACTTTAATGCCGTGTGTTGCGTAAAGAATAATCTGGAGTGTGGTGAGTGAAATTTACATCGTTAACGGATGAGGCTTATATCGCTTTAACCGGACTTACAGATTACGCCTCAGACATGATCAACCCGACCTTGCGTTTGGGCGTGACAGGGCTGTCTCGGGCAGGAAAAACCGTTTTCATCACGTCACTGGTCCATAATCTTGTAAACGGTGGCAAGTTGCCAATGTTTGCTCCATTGGCCAACAAGCGCATCAAGAAAGCATTTCTGCAACCGCAGCCGGATGATGATGTTCCACGTTTTTCCTATGAACAACATCTTGAAGCCTTGTTGGGCAAAGATGGTCGTCACTGGCCTTCCTCTACCAATCGGATTTCACAGTTGCGGCTCACGATAGAATATGAGCCTGAAGGCTTTCTTGCGCGGAACTTGTCGAGCGGTGTTTTCAACATTGATATTGTTGACTATCCCGGTGAATGGTTACTGGACTTGCCGCTGCTTGACCTTACTTATCAGGAATGGTCGCAACAGGCTCTTCTGGCTACTCAAAAAGCGCCGCGTGATGTGATTGCGAAACCGTGGCTTGATTATCTTTCAACCCTAGATGCTGATGCTGATGAAGATGAGCAGGCCGTTCAGGAAGCGGCAAAACTGTTTACGCAATATTTGACTGATTGCCGCGAAGATGAATATGCCTTGTCAACGGTACCGCCTGGAAGGTTTATCATGCCGGGAGATCTTGCCGGCTCGCCCCTCATTACCTTTTCGCCGCTGGATGTCTCCGGGTCTGCGCGTCGTGGCTCATTGCATGCAATGATGGAACGACGCTACAATTCCTATGTAAGCCGTGTGGTGAAACCTTTCTTCATCAATCATTTTTCACGTCTTGACAGACAGATTGTCCTGGTTGATGCACTGGCTGCATTAAATGCAGGGCCGGAAGCTGTTTCGGATTTGAAGAATGCGCTAGGGGACATTCTGAAATGTTTCAGACCGGGGAATACGACGTTCATCAATGCCATTCTTGGCAAGAAGATAGACCGAATTTTGTTTGCCGCCACCAAGGCTGATCACTTGCATCATACAAGCCATGACAGGTTGGAGAATATTCTGCGCTATCTTGTGAAGGATGCGATGGATCGCTCAGATGCTTCTGGTGCCATGTTTGATGTGGTGGCACTTTCAGCCATTCGGGCAACCAAGGAAAAGGTCATAGAGCACGATGGCGAAGAGCTGCCTGCGATTATAGGCATTCCTGAAAGTGGTCAAAAGCTGGGTGATGATGTTTACGATGGTCAGGAAGAGATTGCCCTTTTCCCGGGCGATCTGCCTGAAAACCCGAATGCTGTTTTTGCTGAAGAAGCGCCGAGCCAGGAACCTCAGGAAAACGGATTTATGAAGTTTCGCCCACCCTTGGCCAAAAAGCTTGATCGGGGTGCGGGGCCAGAAAGCTTTCCGCACATAAGGCTGGACAAGGCCATGAACTTTCTTTTCGGAGACCGCCTCGCATGAGCCGTAAACCCAAAGCAATTCGTCTTTCAAAAACGAAAGCAGAAACTGCAGAAGTTGAAACTGAAACCAAGGAAGAATTGGCAGGACAGGAACAAGAGCCTGCAAGGGAGCGTGTATCTTCCACCAAAAAAACAAGAAAACCCAAGGCCAGCAAAATGAAACATGAGGCTACTGGCAAGTCTGAACGTGTCAGAAGTCCTCGCACGATGCCGGCACCCTTGCTTGACGAAACGGATCATGATCCTTTTGATCAGGAACCTTTCATGAAGCGCGAAGACATGGAGCATGTTCCCACGCATTTGCCTGATATGAGCAAAGGCATTCGTTGGGGCAGCATCATGATGGCTGCGATAGTCGCGCTCTTATCAATCAGTTTTTCACTCTGGACTGTAGAGCTGGTTGAAGCCTTTTTTGCACGAAACCCTGTTTTGGGTTGGGTGTCGCTAGGGTTGAGTGTGCTCTTTGGTCTGGCCTTGCTTGCGCTTTTATTGCGCGAGTTTCTTGCCATTCGGTCCCTCCGCAAGATTGGAAACCTGCGGCAGGATGCAGAACAAGTCCTGTTGCACAATTCTGATGCTACGCCGGTTTTGAAGAAACTGTTCTCGCTCTATTCATCCAGAAAAGACATGCATTGGCATCTTGATGAAATGCAATCCTACCGCGATGAGGTGATGGATGATCAAGACAAGATACTGCTTGCCGAGACGTCTTTGATGACACCGCTTGATACAGAGGCAAAACAAATCATCGCAAGTACCGCTAAACGGGTTTCCGTCATTACGGCACTAAATCCCTCTGCGGTTCTGGATATTATCTTTGTTGGATATCAGGTCATCAGCATGTTGAGAAAGCTGATGGCTTTATATGGAGGCAGGCCGGCGTTTTTTGCGGCGATGAAACTGGTGCGAATGGTGGCAACGCATCTGGCTGTAACCGGTGGTCTTGCCGTATCCGATACCATTCTTCAGCAAGTATTGGGCAAGGGGTTGGCCGGAACCTTGTCACGCAAAGTGGGTGAGGGCACGGTAAATGGCATCATGGCGACCAGAATAGGCATTGCCGCCATTGACCTTTGTCGTCCATTGCCGTTCAAGGC
>CALDZZ010000043.1 GCA_937944075.1 uncultured Rhizobiaceae group bacterium | reverse complement strand
ATGATGGCTACAATGTCATCGTTATCAATGCTGAAAAGGTAAAACTTACCGGCAAGAAATATGAAAACAAGAAATATTACTGGCACACAGGTTATCCTGGCGGCATCAAGGAGCGTACAGCTCGTGCAATTATTGAAGGTCGTTTCCCGGAGCGTGTTGTTCAAAAAGCAGTTGAACGCATGATGCCAGGTGGCCCGCTTTCACGCCAACAAATGAAAAACCTGCGCGTATATGCAGGTGCCGAGCACCCTCATGAGGCACAATCTCCAATCGCTGTGGATGTCGCTTCCATGAATGCCAAGAATAAAAGGATTGCATCATAATGGCTGAACTCAATTCACTTGAAGAGCTTGGTGGCGCAATTGAAGGCGTTGCTGCTGAAGCTGGCTCAACCGAAGGAACACAAGAAGCTGCTCCTGTATATGTTCAAAAACTGGACGCACAAGGCAGAGCCTACGCAACCGGCAAGCGTAAAGACGCTGTTGCCCGCGTTTGGATCAAGCCTGGTACCGGCAAAATCATCATAAAGGGCAAGGATCATTCAGAATATTTTGCACGTCCTGTTCTACAAATGGTAATCCAGCAACCAATCGTTGCAGCAGCTCGTGAAGGTGCCTACGATGTGGTCGCAACTGTTTCCGGCGGCGGGCTTTCAGGCCAGGCTGGTGCGGTACGTCATGGTATTTCAAAGGCGCTAACCAACTATGAGCCAGAGCTTCGCCCTGTTCTCAAAAAAGGTGGCTTCCTGACACGCGACAGCCGTGTTGTTGAACGTAAAAAATATGGTCGTGCAAAAGCTCGCCGTTCGTTCCAGTTCTCAAAACGCTAAATCGTTTCGAAACTTTATTCAACTTTTGCAAAAGCCCGCATGTTCTGCGGGCTTTTTCTTTTTGTGAAGCAATCGAAGGACAAGTCGGGTATGTTCGGTTTCAAAGATTTATATATTTGATCAAACACTCCGGATCTTAATGATGCAGGAAACCATTGGCGCGACTTTTTTATTCTGGGCTACCTTTGTGTTTTCAGCCGGTCCTTTCTGGATTGCCACAATGGCCGCTTCGCCAGACACCACATTCCAGAAACTTTACTCAGACTATATGCTCTATCTGGTTTTTGGCTGGCTTCCCGTTTTGCTATTTACCTCATTGGTATCAGGCTTTGTAACCGGCACTGATTTCTCTATCCAGATTGCCATGCACATCCTTGGTGGAGGATACGTTATCTATCTTGCCTACAAGGTGTTATATGCAAAGATTGTTACCGGGCAGTCCTTTGACTTCAACTGGAAAAACATGTGCCTGGTAACCTATCTAAATCCCAAGGTATACATTTTGCTACCGGTTGGTTTCCTGTCTGCAAAGCTTACGGACAACATGGCAACCAATATTGCCTTCTTTTATTTTAGCGGGATTCCGGTATTTCTTTTTGGAGTATATTTCTGGGGTATGATTGGGCGTGCAGGAGCGCGCATATCCTTGCGTTACATTAATTATTTCAATGCCTTATTGCTGGCAAGTTTTGGAGCTTATCTCATTTATAACGGATTTATGATGAGCCAGGCGCAATAGTGGCAATAAATGATATTTGTCCTTGGGTTAACTTGTGGCATAACCTCTCATAAATACTGATTTGCATGATTGCTTATGGGAGAGATCATAATGAAGTTTTCAAAAACAGTTTTAAGCGCAACAGCCATGGCTGTGGGCATTACCTTTGCCCCAATGAACAGCCCTGTTTCCGGTGTTCAAAATGCGCAAGCCAAAGTGTTTTGTTCAAATGACGGCAAGCGGTTTAATGAGTGGAAAACTGCTTTCAAAAGTGAGTATTCAGGCACTTTCAAGAAATCCACACTGGCCAAGCTTGATGGCGTCAAATATGACAGCGGCATCATCAAGTCAGACCGTAACAACAAGAAAAGCTTCAAGGGTTCATTTGACAGCTTTTACAAAAGACGCACCAAGGGTGCGCTGGGTGTTACCCTGAAAAAATGGAAAAACAACCCCAAGCTTTTTGCTGGTCTTGAAAAAAAATATGGTGTTCAGCCTGAAGTGCTTCTTTCCATTTGGGTATTGGAAACAGCCTTTGGTCGCTATCAGGGAAATAAGAACATTCTGCAATCCATAGCAACGCTAGCTTATGACTGCCGCCGTTCAGAAAGCCTGTTTTTCCCTGAACTCATGGCTGCGATGAAAATCATGGATCGCGGTCTTCTTGATCTTTCAAAGCGAAAAGGTGCCTGGGCAGGTGAAATCGGCCAAACACAACTTCTGGCAACCCGCTTTTTGCTTGGCTACGCTGACTGGGATGGTGGCGGCGTGGACGTTTATCGTTCAGCACCCGATGCCCTTGCAACAACTGCCAACTGGTTCAAGAAGCGCGGGTGGCAACGGGGTGGTGGCTACCTGCCGGGTACGTCGAATTATCGTCTGATTCAGGAATGGAACCGTTCTGACAATTACCAGAAAACAATTGCGGTCTTTGCAGATCAATTGAAAAAGAACCGCTAGTTACCAATCTCGTCCAACTGTTCCAGTTTTCGCATGAAATAAATGCCAAACAGTGGGCCAATTGCCATGATAATCATGACAGTTGGCCAGCTGGTCCATTGCACGACATATGGTGTGATTTGCACTGTGAAAATCGTCAGGGCAAAACCAATTGCTGTCTGAAAGGTCATTAAAGAACCTGCAATTTCAGGTGGAGAGCCGTCGGCAACAAGGGCAGAAAATTGGGGGCTATCCGGGATAATGGCAATGCCCCAGATGACCACTGCCACAAATGTAATCCAGGGCGGGCCGCCAAAGGTCAAAGCTGTTAAAATAGCGCCTGTAAAGCTGAAGGCCATCGCAATAATAGTGATGCGTGCCTTGCCAATGATATCGGCCCAATAACCACCAAAAAAACAGGCGATACCGCCAAGACCGATTGCCAGAAAAGCGGTTATCTTGGAAAAGGAAATGGCATCTGATTCGCTCATCGACAAGGAATAAGAAGCGTAACAGGCAACCCCTATCCATGCCCACATGGCATAGAGTTCCCACATGTGCCCGAAGTAGCCCAGATAAGCATATCGCACACGTTTGTTTGTCCAGGCTTGTGTAACTGAAGACATCTCGAATGCAGGCGATTTTGCGTGATGCGGACCAAGGCTTGAAAACAGAATCAGTAAGGCAGAAAGCAATGTAAATGAAGAGACGATCTTGATGGTCGTTTGCCAATCAGCCTCACCCATCCATGCGACCAGATGCGGTGAAGCAGACCCAAAGGTTAGTGCACCAACAAGAAGACCAACCAGCAACCCCCTATCCTCCTTGCCCCAACCAACTGCTATTTTCATGCCTACCGGGTAAACACCTGCGAGCATGGCGCCTGTAACAAACCTCATGAAAATTGAAGCGTTACCACCCGGCTCAAAAACCAGAAGTGCATAACCCGAGAGCGAGGCAATGCAGGCACACAGAAAAAACAGACGACGCGGATCAAACCGGTCCGATAGCCCAAGCAAGGCAGAGGCTAGAGCCCCGACTACGAAACCTGCCGGCACAGCACTGTTCAAGGCAGCCTGCCGTCCGGCGCTAATCGGAAAATCCCGCAACATATCCGGCAAGACTGCTGAAGAGATAAACCAGAGCGAGAGTGCCGAAACTTGCGCAATGACAAGTATAAGAATGGAACGGGTTTTTATGTTCATATCATCATCATGTTTGATTTAAACGGCATTGGCAATTAGTCTTTGATCAATCATCGACAAAGCCTGAAAACTGATTATGGTTTACAAGTGCCCACAACCTTTTGCCATAACAATCAAGGGAACAGATTTATGCACATTGAACCATTCAAGGTCGAAATATGGATGAACGAGTGGGAGACACAGTGCGATCATAACCTTGCAGAGACCTGTGTCGAAAGCATTACTGTTGATGAGTTGCTTAAACTGTCCGGTCGCAATGACACATCCTTGGCTGAACTCTTGCCCATGAAAATGACTTATGGGGATATCGAAGGCTCCATGCGGTTAAGACAGGCCGTTTGTGAACTCTACGAAGGTCAGGAAGCAGAAAATATTACAATCACTCATGGCACCATCGGGGCCAACATGCTTGTTCATCGAACCCTTGTATCAAGGGATGACCATGTCGTTTCGATAGTGCCCACATATCAGCAGCATTACTCAATTCCGCAAAGCATTGGTGCGGACGTCGAACTCCTTCAATTAAAAGCTGAGGACGGCTTTCTGCCCGATCTGAATAAGCTGCGAAGCATGGTCACCGAAAAAACCAGGATGATTGCGCTTACCAACCCTAATAATCCTACAGGTGCTTTAATTGACCGACCAATGCTTGAAGAAATAGCGAGTATTGCGCGTGCATCCAATGCCTGGATTCTTTGTGATGAGGTTTATCGTGGAACAGCTCAAGATGGAAATGGAATGTCTTCTTCGATCGCAGATATTTATGAGAAAGGTATCAGCACGGCAAGCATGTCAAAGGCCTTCTCACTTGCCGGGTTGCGTCTTGGCTGGATTGCAGCACCTAAGGAGCTTCATGAAGCAATCATGATCCAGCGTGATTACGACACTATTTCTGTTGGTATGATCAACGATCATCTCTCCGCCATGGCTCTTGAAAACAAGGAGGCTGTTCTTGAGCGTAGTCACACCATAACAAGGCGCAATCTCAAAATTCTGGATGATTGGGTTCACTCCGAAAAACGGGTTGACTGGGTTAAACCACGCGCAGGCACGACCGCCATGCTAAAGATAGAGCTGCCCATGAGTGCCCGAGAGTTTTGTCTTAAACTTATCCAGGATAAAGGCGTACTGCTGATGCCGGGAGACGCCTTCGACATGGAAGGTTATGTACGCATCGGCTTTGCCAATAATACTGAAGTGCTCAAAATTGGTTTGGCAAAGATATCCGAACTTTTGGAAGCGCTGGATCCTTAAACCCCTATCGCTTTTCGCCAATCCGGACTTTATTCCAAACTCAAGAATTATCTGCCCACTCAAAGTATAAATCACGAGCCTTTGTGGTGATTGGCCCAATGCCAAGTTCTCGGTTCTCAAACTTGATACCCGGAGTTACCTTCGAATAATTTCCAGTGAGAAAGATTTCTTCCGCCGTATGGAAATCCTCGATTTTCAGAACTGCTTCATGAACCACAATACCAGCCTCTCTCAACAAGGTGATAATGCGCGCTCTTGTTATACCAGCCAGGAAAGTACCGTTGGGTATTGGTGTAAACACTTCACCGGCCTTGACCATGAAAATATTTGCGGTTGCTGTTTCTGCAACATTACCAAGTGCGTCACAAACAATAGCGTTTCCATATCCTTTTGCTTTTGCCTCCTGAAGCATCCGGGCATTGTTTGGATAGAGACAGGCTGCCTTGGCATTCACAACTGCTGAAGAAAGTGTTGGCCTAGTGAAAGAGGTCGTAGTCAGGGTTGTACCGATAAAGGGCGCCATGGAAGCTTCTTCTATGCACAGGGCAAAGGCTGTCGAGTTAGGATCTGCATCAACTGCGACTTCACTGCCCAGGGTCGACCAGCACATCGGACGAATGTAGAGCGGGACATCACCTGAAAACTTCGTCACGCCTTCCTGTGCGAGTTTAACAATTTTTGAAGTTTCCATACAAACATTCATCCCCATCGCACGGGTGGAAGCGTTTACCCGTTCACAATGAAGATCAAGATCAGGCATCTTGCCATTGAAGTATCGTGCGCCATCAAAAACCATTGTCCCCAGCCAGGTGCCATGATCTGCAGCACCCATAATGGGCAGGTTGCCTTCGTGCCACTCTCCTTCAAACCAGGTCCAGATTTGTCTGTTTGGCAACATGCTCATTTGCTATTTCCTCTTGTATTAACAATGTGGCACAGCCATGCTTGTTCTGACTGGTTTGTCTTGGCTGGCCGTGGTTTTATTGATCCAATACAACGAATATAAGGAAAGGTTTATCATGTCTACAAGGAGCCTGATAACAGACGAGGAAGCATCTCCTGAAGTGCTGGCGGTTTTTGAAGATATCCGCAAAACGCGTGGATCTGATTTTATCAATAATTTCTGGAGAGCACTGGCGCATGACCCCCGGCAACTCAAGGCCATTTGGGGCGAATTGAAGCTTGTTATGGGGCCAGGCACCATTGATCCGATTACAAAGGAAATGATTTACATTGCCGTTTCGGTTGCCAACGGGTGCTCTTATTGCATTCACTCCCATACGGCAGCAGCGAAGGCCAAAGGCATGAGTGAGGCACAGCATAGCGAACTTGTTTCCATCATCGGGATGGCAGGAAAAACCAACCACCTTGTCACGGCACTGCAAGTTCCTGTAGATGATGCATTTAAAGTTTAGAGAAATTTGATTCCGGGAGGGAAAATTAGATGGCTTATGCAATGATAGCTGACAAGGCAGGTGCTGCTGGCGTTTTCAAGAAACAGGAAATTGAACTTGCAAAACCCAAAAAAGGTGAAGCACTGATCAAGCATACGGCTATTGGCATCAACTTCATCGATATTTACCAGCGCTCTGGTCTCTACCCTGCACCAGGTGGCTACCCGTGTATTCTGGGTTGCGAGGGCGCTGGCGTTGTGGAAGCCGTTGGCGCTGGCGTCAAGAGCGTCAAAGTAGGAGACCGTGTTGCATGGACAGTTCCCGGTGGCGGATATTGTACGCATCGCATCATTGCTGCGGACCGTCTCGTTAAAATCCCAAATGGTGTTTCCGATGAAGTGGCAGCAGCGGCAATCCTGAAAGGACTCACCGCGCATTATCTGATCCATGATTGCTACAAGCCGAAGAAAGACGACACGGTTTTGGTTCATGCAGCAGCAGGTGGCGTTGGCTTGATCGTGGGGCAATGGCTCAAGGACAAAGGCGTGAATGCGATTGGCACGGCTGGCGGCAGCGCCAAATGCAAACTTGCCAAAAAGGCAGGCTATGCAAGCGTGATTGATTACAAGAAAGATGATTTCGTCGCCAAGACCATGCGCCTCACCAAGAAAGAAGGCGTGGCAGCAGTTTACGATTCCGTTGGCAAGGATACATATCCCGGTTCACTGGAAGTTTTGCAAAACTTTGGCATGTTTGTCGCCTTCGGTCAGTCTTCTGGTCCAGCCACCGATTTTCAAATGGCGCATCTCTCAGCGCATGGCTCACTCTTCATGACCCGCCCAACGCTGTTTCATTACATTGCAGGCGACGAACTCCAAAAACGCGCCAAGCAACTATTCAAGATGATCGCTGATGGCAAAATTGAGATACAGGTCAATCAGACTTATCCGCTTGCAAAAGTCGCTTCAGCGCATAGGGATTTGGAAGGTCGTAAAACGACTGGGCAGACGGTTTTGATACCTTAAGTCTGCAATTTAATACACGTCAAAAAGATAAATACTTTTAAGTTCTTCAGGGCAAAACTGAACTGAGAAGGATAATATGGTGGATAGAAATGACCAATAGCCTCAAGTAGATTGAGAGCTAATGATTTAGATAAAATGACGAGCACCCAATTTTTTATTACTCAAGACAAGTAATTAAATGAATTATTTGAAATAATTCTGACTTGAACTAAAATACGTGAATGTTAAATTAATGAAATGAAAACATTCAAAGCTATATTCATTTCAATTGTCATTTCATCTTCTACTCTGGTTAATTCTCTGTTTGCTGAAGAGAAAGAGCTCGAAACAATTTCAGAATTAATTGGCTGGTTTAGCAATAGTATTTATGTGATGGCAGAAAAAGATGGTGGAAGCTCTGAAAAA
The DNA here is from genome assembly GCA_937944075.1 of uncultured Rhizobiaceae group bacterium. Taxonomy (GTDB): domain Bacteria; phylum Pseudomonadota; class Alphaproteobacteria; order Rhizobiales; family Rhizobiaceae; genus JAALLB01. The sequence goes on along the minus strand of CALDZZ010000043.1, from coordinate 1,542 downwards.
TGGAACGCTCTTGAAGTTGAGACTCTTTCTAAACTAAACACCATAATCGCAAAAAATCCGAGCAGTCTTACACTTACGGATGAGAAGCAAAGAACCCCTCTACATCAAGCTAGCAGTAGTGGTTATGTTTTTATGCTAAGCGCGCTTTTGAGTCATGAAAAGATTCGAGATAAAATTGATGCAAAAGATGCACAAGGCCTGACAGCATATGACCATGCACTTTTAGCTTCCAGACTTAGCCTTTTCGCATGTAACCCCGAAGCAATGAAAAATCCATTCGCCTTGATTCCCATTCTGGTTACAATGCCTTACTACAAAGGACAAAACACCTACCCAATGACTTTGCAGGTTCTTGCCAAACATGTTTCTTCAACGGATGAAACCAGAGCAAAAGAACACTGGTTGAAAACCTGTGTTAATGCAAAATCAGATACCTTGAAAGCCGTCAAGCATTCTCAAAATCTTCAAAAAGATTTAATTCGTCTTGGGCAAAAAAGCTTTTTCGACTCCCAATGGGAAGATCAAAAAAAATCAATTATGGATTTATCAAAACTACTTGCTAAAAACAACGAGAAGCTTGAACTGGAGTTCAGGCAAAGTTTTACGGAAGAGTGGATTAAGAAAGTTGAAAAAGATATGATTATTGAAAAAGAATGGATAGAGAAACTCTGGCCATAAACAAATTATACATTAATAATCAAACCATTCAGTTTCCCTACTTACCCAAACTGCTTTTCAACTTCGGCAACGATTTCCTCCGCACCAAATCTTAGTGGGTCGACACATGGCAAGCCATGCTCTTCGCCTGTTTTTGCCAGGTAGGCTTTTGCTTCGTCTTCTGATAGCGCCATAGTGTTTACACATATTCCGACACAACGGATGTCCGGATTGGTGAGTTTTCCCATCAGCGTTGTTGCTTCAATCACTTGCTGGATTGTTGGTAGCGGTGTTGAGACTCCGCGCATGGTTGTTCTTGTTGGCTCGTGGCAAACCACAAATGCATCCGGTTGTGAACCGTGCAAAAGGCCCAGCGTTACGCCTGAGAATGACGGGTGGAACAGCGACCCCTGCCCTTCGACAATCTGCCAGTTGTTCTCGTCCGTTTCTGGTGTGATGAATTCTGCTGCGCCTGAGATAAAGTCTGCCACCACTGCATCAAGTGCTACGCCACGATCAGCGATGAGTAAGCCTGTTTGGCCAGTTGCGCAAAATTCTGCTGAATGACCTGCTGCCTTCATGTCACGCTCAATGCAGAGCGCTGAATATTTTTTGCCGACAGAACAATCCGTACCCACGGCCAAGAGACGTTTGCCGCTGCGTGGTGTGCCTTTGCCTGTAGCATAAACACGATCTGAATGGCGAAGGTTATGAAGTTGTGCGCCGTGCTTTTCTGCGGCGGCTGCAACTTCCGGCACTTCCTGCAAACGCACATGCAGGCCACTTGCCACATCCATGCCCGCTTCGATGGCTTTTACGACTTCCGGGATCCAGGTGTCTTTCAAGACACCACCCGCATTCACAGCGCCAACAACGAAAGTCTTT
>CALDZZ010000042.1 GCA_937944075.1 uncultured Rhizobiaceae group bacterium | reverse complement strand
GTCGTCCGGGTCTGCTTGCTCATCGGGCGTAAGCATTGAAACGCCAATTCCGATCAGACGGTAACGGGTGCCATCCAGCTCCGGTAAGAGCAGGTCTGATCCGGTGCGGAATATCTTGTCTTCCAACTGTGTGGGATCAGGAATTTGGCGCGATCTTGTTCTGGTTTTAAAATCTGAAGTCTTTAACTTCAATACAACGGTCTGGCCCGCGATATGCTTTGACTTTAATTGTGCGGAAACCCCTTCAGACAATTTGCGCAGGATAGGCAAAAGTTCTTCCTTGGTCGATTTGTCATCACCAAAGGTTGTTTCCTTGCTGATCGATTTAGAAGCGCTGGATGGCTTGATGGTTCGGCTGTCTTCACCGCGCGACAAGCGCGCAAGGTGCTGCCCCATGGAGCCATACCGCCTTACAAGATCGGTTTCTTCCATGTCCTGAACGGTTGAGAGTTCGGTAATGCCATCTTTTGCCAGCATCTTTTGGGTCACCTTGCCAACACCCCAGACAATGGAAACGGGTTGTTTTCTTAAAAACGAAACAGCCTCAGCCTCTCCAATCACAGAGAACCCGCGCGGTTTTTCAAAGTCGGAGGCAACCTTTGCCAGAAACTTGCAATAGGAAAGGCCGACAGAAACGCTCAACTCCAGTTTGTCTTCAATGCGTTTGGCAAGTCTGGCAAGCACTTCAGCGGGACAGGCGCCGTGCAGTTTCTGCGTGCCGTTCATGTCCAGAAAGGCCTCGTCGATGGAGAGCGGTTCCACCATGGGGGTCAATTCGCGCATCATCTCCCTGATAGCATGTCCGGCTTGTGCATATTTGGACATGTTCGGCCGGATGACGATTGCATCCGGACAGGCTTCAAGTGCCTTGAACATTGGCATGGCAGAATGCACACCCCGAATGCGGGCGATATAGCAGCACGTGGAAACAACTCCGCGTTTTCCACCGCCAATGATAACAGGTTTATCCGCAAGGGAAGGGTCGTCGCGTTTTTCAACCGAGGCATAAAAGGCATCGCAATCCAGATGGGCAATTGAAAGACTTCTCAATTCAGGATGCGATAACATTCTGGGACTGCCACATTTCTTGCAGCGCGAAGAGGGCGATTGCGAAATCTGCCAGGTAATACAATCGCGGCATAGACTTTCCGCCTTGTTTAAATCAGGTGATGCCATGTTACCAGCCGGCATCACCGGAGTTCAGCCCCGGCGGAGAAAGCGCATAAAGTGCTTTTTGTATGTCAGCAGGGTTGAGGTTATGGCTGGCAGAAAAAGCCAGCAGCGTGGGTTCATCGCCCATGAAGAACTCAAGAATGGCAATCAGAAAACTCTCTGTGCCTGCTGCCTCACGCATTTCATCTGGTGAAATGCCGGTAAGCGCAATAAATCTCGATAGTTGCTCCTCGTCACCTGCTATATATTGCAAGCCGGAAATCGCAATGGTCTGGGCTGTGTCTGGTGTCATTGAAACCATCTGTCGTTCAGGAAATTATTCTTATAATCTTGCAGGATATTACCCAAGTTTCAATGTGTAACAGCCTTCTTGTTCAGGAAAATTCTTGCAGACGGAACAATGCCCTGCATTTGGTGGAAAATCAAAAAAAGCCTGTTTGTTACCAATTCATCAACTTTCTTTGTTTACTTTGCCCTAATGAATGCACACTTACGACGTGGTATTTTATTGTTTCAGGCTGTGCAAAGTGAAGGTTGGATATGGCTAAAAAAGTTCTCATCGTTGAAGACAATGAGCTAAATATGAAGCTTTTCAATGACTTGCTTGAAGCCAATGGGTATCAAGTGGTTCAAACACGTAATGGTTTGCATGCACTGGATTTGGCAAAGGAACACCGACCCGACCTCATTCTGATGGACATTCAATTGCCGGAAGTTTCCGGACTTGAAGTGACAAAATGGATAAAGGAAGACGAAACTATATCTTCTATCCCGATTATTGCAGTAACAGCTTTTGCAATGAAAGGGGACGAGGAGCGCATCAGGCAGGGCGGTTGTGAGGCCTATATTTCTAAGCCGATATCGGTTGCAACCTTTATGCAAACCATCAAACTTCATATAGGCGACGGCCAGTAAAACGATAGTTAGTAAATAGTTCAGCGTAGTGAGACAAAAAATTGACAGCCCGTATTTTAGTAGTCGATGACATCCCAACGAATGTAAAGTTGCTTGAAGCGCGTTTGATGGCTGAATATTTTCAGGTTCTGACAGCCTGCAACGGACAGGATGCACTGGATTTGTGCGAAAGTGGGCAATGTGACATTGTTTTGCTGGATGTCATGATGCCGGGCATGAACGGTTTTGAAGTTTGCAGAAGATTGAAGTCCAATCCCATTACAATGCATATACCGGTTGTCATGGTAACTGCACTTGACCAGCCAGAAGACCGAATACAGGGGCTTGAAGCGGGCGCTGATGATTTTCTTACCAAGCCGGTCAACGATCTGGCACTTGTAACGAGGGTCAAAAGTCTGGTTCGCTTGAAAATGCTGACAGATGATCTGCGTTTGAGAGCGTCAAATGGCGATGAGCTTGCCATGAACTACAGCAAGGTCATGGCTGAGGTTAACGCGCCAAAGGAACGTCCCAATGTGATCATTGTTGATGATCGGTCAGCTTCCTATGAAAAAGTGGTCACTGCACTTTCAAAATCTCATAATGTAACGGTTGAAACAGACCCGAACGACGCCTTGTTCAGTATTGTTGAGGGGAATTATGATCTTGCGATTATTTCCCTTGGGCTGGAAAACTTTGACAGCCTTCGCCTTTGCTCGCATTTGCGCTCACTTGAAAGAACCAGGCTGCTGCCATTGCTGGTTGTTGCAGTGCAAGGACAGGAAGACGTTGTAAGCAGGGCAATGGAAATCGGTGTGAATGATTACATCAAGAGCCCGGTTGACATGCATGAATTGCTTGCCAGGGTAAAAACACAAATGACCCGCAAGCGATACAATGACTGTCTGCGTGATTCTGTGCAGCAAACCATTGAAATGGCCGTAAAGGATTCGCTGACGGGTCTTCACAACAGGCGTTATTTTGACATGCATTTTCCTTCCCTTTTTGAGAAGTCCTTTGCTCTAAACAAGCCGGTTACCGCCATGATGTGCGATATCGACAAGTTCAAGTCTGTGAATGATACCCATGGGCACGATGTCGGAGATCTTGTGATTGCCGAAGTTGCAAACAGGATACGCAAAAACGTGCGAAACGTAGATATCGCATGTCGATATGGCGGCGAAGAATTCATCGTTATCATGCCGGACACAGATATCGTCTATGCAAGCGTGGTTGCAGAGCGCATACGCCGTGAAGTTGAAGAGCATCCCATACTGGCAGAGAATGGATCAAAACAGGTTTACACAACAATCAGCATGGGGCTATCCTCCATTGACCACGAAAGTGACACGCCAAGTGCTTTAATGAAGCGTGCAGATAATGCCCTTTATGCCGCAAAACGGGCAGGGCGCAACCAGGTTATTACAGTAGCTGCCTAAGGCACAATCGCTAAACAATACGGTGTTTTTCTGTGCTGCTGCCATTTCGCTTCATATTAGCGAGGCAGCTGACACATTCCTAAGTAATATTCCCTAAGTACTATGAAAATTAAGCATTAATGCTAACGATAACCCTGAAATAGGTTACTAAAGCGTTAGCAAACGGTTGATTATTGTATAAAAGTGAGTCAAATTGTCACCAGTGATAACCAAGGGGCGGTTTTCTTCTAAAAGTTTTGCCCTACGGAGTGCTCAGGTCCGCCGCATCTCCTGGGTCCGTGGGGTTGTCGACCGGCATTTTGGATCAGTTAATGGCCTCCTCGTACCATTCCCGAAATCCGGTCGACCCCTTTATTTTCCATAGATAAATTTTTAAGATTGTTTTGACTGCAAGTCGTTGTCCAGTAACGGTTTGACGCTCTGGTCTAGTTCGACTGCCTTAAGGGCATCGACCTTTTCCAGTAGATCAAAGTCCGGGCTTTCATGGGTTTGAAAGTCCATGACGCGCGCTCTAAGTGCTTGTTGGTTAAAAACCTTGTCACTGGCAAAAACAACATGCGCGCCGTTATATTCCCAAACATGAACCTGATTGAATACGGACTGGATGGAAGCAATCTTTTGATGCATCAGGGGGTCGATAATAACAAGATTGGCTACCAGAACCCCATTGTCAGTCATTTTTTCACGACATAGTCGGAAGAACTCGACAGTGGAGAGATGGTTTACATGTTCACCACCCCCGACAAAAACATCAAGAAACAGGATGTCATAAAGTGTGTCTCGCGCCTGCAAGTCCTCACGACTGTCCCTTGCGCTGACCTGCTTCATGATTTCTGCATCCAGACCAAAATAGTCTCTGGATACGGCAAGAACATTGGAATCAATATCGCTTCCATGTAGCGTCATGTTACTAAAGTAATGATTGAACAACATTGCCAATCGCCCTCCGCCAAACCCGGCAATATAGACTGATTCCGGAGGTTCTTCTTGCCAGAAACCTGTGAGGAATACAGCCTGGGAATAAGCACCCAAAAGGTTAAGCGGGTTGCCCAGATCAATTCGAGACATGATATTGCTCAGTTGATGAGATTTGTTGTCATAGCAATACATTGCCAGCACATCGTTTTCCTTGTGCAGGAATATGCCCTGAATATCGCCCTGAATGATGGTTTCAAGTTTTTCAGACAGCAGATGTGGCTCAAGTCGAGATTGTATTTTCGACAGGTTCTGGCTTTTCCAGGAGGAGGGTGAGGGTACGACTGTCAAGATGTGTTTCCTTCAGCAATTGCTTGTAAAACCAAGCAAAATTCATGCCATGCGCTGAAACGGAAAATATGAAACAGGTACAAAAAAGCCGCTTGAAAAAGCGGCTTGATTTAAAACGTATCAGAAAATCAGGATTACTTGATCTTGGTTTCCTTGAACTCAACATGCTTTTTGGCAACCGGATCGTATTTGCGTTTGACCATCTTTTCGGTCATTGTACGGCTGTTTTTCTTGGTGACATAAAAGAAACCAGTGTCTGCGGTGCTCTCAAGCTTTATCTTAATAGTGGTGGCTTTTGCCATAACGTAAATCCTGTATCTGAAGCCTGTAAGCTTTCTTGTAAAGCTGTTCAGGAAGGTAAAATAAAACAGGCCGCGCAGGCGGCCATCTGTTGAAGCGCAAATTACTCAATGCCCGCCAAATGTCAAGCATTAGCTTGAAAAGATGAAATGCTGCCTGAACTTCAAGCGAGGGCTTTGTGTCGAGCTTTGGGCTAAAACTTTTCCGGCCTCAAAACCGTGACTGCAGAAATGCTGACAACACCGATATGACTGGCCAGCAAATTGACCATTTTTTCGCGAATAATCTTCAGGGTCTCATCATCCGTGATTGAAATGATGACAACCATGTCGTTACTGCCGGAGATATCATTGTCGCGCTGCCACTTGTTGCCATTACCATAGCCTGCCAGGGCAGGAACCACGGTATATCCGGTTACACCTGCCTCAATCAGAATGCGGCAAGCACGCTTGTAGGCCATGCGTTCAATGACAAGTTCAAATCGTTGTTTGTTATGTGGCATACAGTTTTCTCTCTAGGACGCGATGAAGTTGGCCATGGCCATGTAAATCGGAATACCCAAGGTTACATTAAACGGGAAGGTTACACCAAGCGAAAGGGTAAGATAAATTGACGGTTTTGCTTCTGGCAAGGCAAGGCGCATGGCTGCTGGTACGGCGATATAGGATGCGGATGCCGATAGTGTGATGAACAAGGCTGCATCTCCTGCAGGCATTCCGATGAGATAGCACAGGCCTGCCGCAAGTGCCGCAGAAACAAGCGGCATGTAGAGGCCGAACATAATCGTCATGACATCAAGCTGTCGCCAACCATTTCTCAAGCCACGTCCTGCAGAAAGTCCCATGTCCAGAAGGAAGAGACAAAGCACACCCTGGAACGGGGTAACGAAAAACGGGGAGACCTTGGCAAACTCGGTTTCACCGACAACCCATCCGATCAATAGCGCCCCAATCAAAACAACAACAGAAGCATTCAAAAGCACTTCACGCATCAATTCCCCGGCTTCCGATCCGGCAACAGGCTGTTTGCTCATGTTGCTTCTGCGCGCAAGCAAAAGGGCACTGATTATGGCAGGTGTTTCCATAAGGGCTGCAAGGGCGACCAGATGCCCTGAGGTTGTGATGCCACTTATCTTGATGGCTTCAGTCGCAGCAACAAAAGTGACGATCGAAATCGAACCATAGTGTGCTGCCGCTGCAGCAGCATCAATCGTATTGAGTTTGGTGGTAAGCCTCAACAGCTGAAAGGAAATCAGAGGTATGACAAAGGAAAGGAATATCCCGGCACCAAAGACCATGAGAACTTCACCGGTAAGCGGATTTTTGGACATCTCAACACCGCCTTTTAGACCAATCGCCATCATTAGGTATATGGCGAGGCCCTTTGCAAAGGCTTCAGGAACAGTCATTTGCGAGCGCAACAGGGCGGAAACCATACCCAGCAGGAAGAACAAAATGATTGGAGAAAGAATGGTTGAGAGTGCTGTCTCCATTATGGGCGCAAGCTTTCTGAATTATGATTATTTAGCATGTTTAAACCTTAGCATCCTTTATCGGCTTGTCGCTTCTGCAACGTTCGTTTCAACAGTTTTTTCAGTATGATGTATCTCTGGGAATTATATGCCCAGGCATGCTGGCGGCAAATGAGTTCGGCCATGTCAAAGGCTTTGTATGGTTGATGATGTTGGCAGGGAAAACCTGTTTTTTGGTAATAAGTAAGTGCCAATATGATTGGCCGCACCTCGGGGATCAAATGCGGCCAATCTATTTCAGGGTAATCAGATAAGCGAATACCCTGTAATTTCGTCTTTAAGCTTCAGGCGCCTTCGCTTAAGTTCCTGCAACAGAAATCCATCCGGATTGGGTTTCTTGCTTTCCGTATCAATTTTCCTGGAAGTCATAAAATGACGGTTCCTCAAGGATGTCAGTCTGGATTGAATTGAAGTTGGTGAATAATAGCGCATTGGTACCTTTCCTTGTTGTTACAGTTTGCATATGGATTGCATTGGTTATAAAACAAATCGAAAGAAATTATATTTACGATAGTTTTTATCTATACAACTTGTGAGGGGTCATGCGTCCAACTCTCAAACAGCTTCAATATTTGATTGCGGTCGCAGAAACAGGAAAATTCAATGATGCCGCGCGTCGAATGAATGTTTCCCAGCCCAGTCTTTCGACCCAGATCGCCGATATGGAGATAGAGTTGAATGCCAAGCTCGTTGAGCGCGGCAGACATGGAGCCATCCTCACGCCTGACGGTGAAAATGTGGTGCGTCAAGCAAGGCACATCATTAGGGCTGTAGAAGAATTGAAGGCAACTACCGCTCAAAAGCAGGGGATATTGACCAGCCGCGTCAAACTGGGTGTTATCCCTTCTGTGGGGCCATATTTACTGCCGAGTGCCACCAAGGTTCTCCATGAAAAATATCCGGATTTGCGTATGAGCGTCATAGAAGCCAGAACGCTTGATATTGATAAACATCTGAGAGACGGAAGACTTGATACCATCATTTCAACTGCAGAAGATCATCCAGAATGTGAATCCATGCCACTCTTCAAGGAACATTTGTGGATATGTGTCCCAACCGATTCCCATCTTGCCTCTGGCAAGGAAGAGATAAAACTTTCAGATCTGAAAGGCATGCCGCTCTTGTCCCTTGGTCATGGTCATCATCTCAATCTGGCAATCCATGATCTTGCCAAGCAATCGGGCGCCTATGTCAGCACGGAGTATGAAGGCACAAGTCTTGATGCCATCCGGCAAATGGCGGCAATGGGAGCGGGGATAGCAATCCTGCCAAGCCTGTATGCGCTGGTTGAGGCAAGTCGTGACAGTGCATTGGTGGTAAAGCGGATTGATCACAAAAAGGCTGAGCGTCATATATCCTTGATCTGGCGGGATACTTCACCCCTAAAGGAAAGTCTGTATCATTTGGCAGAGGTCTTGAAAGGCGCCGCCGAAAAGGCATTGAACCGATAACCATTGATGATAACGGGCGCCTGTTTACTTGTTCTGGATATACCTGAAAATATAAACAGCCAGATAAAGTGCAAAAAACATGAATAGTGTGGCGCCAAATCCGGCCGGTCCAATGAGGTCCATCGCAATCCCTGCAATCTGGGGACCCAGGGTCATGCCAAAGCCATAACATAAAACAAAGGCCGCGTTGGCTTGAGCCAGATCAGTGCCGGAAAGCCGACTGCCAAGGTGAGCAAGTCCGACCGTATACATTCCCGAAATTATACCACCATAAACAAAAAGAATGATTGCAAGCATCCAGCTGATATTCGCAAGCAAGGGAATGAGTATCGCCCCAATCAACCCCACAAGGGTGCAACCCAAAAGAACAGTTCTGCGATCGTTCACACGATCACTCAAAATACCAAGCGGAATTTGGAGCAAAACATTTCCCAGTCCAACAACAGTCAAAAAGAGGGCGGCTGTTTGCACCTCATAGCTAGATTTGACAGCAAAAACGGGTAACAGGGCCAACTCAATTTGCTCGGCAGCGCCAAAGACAAGGCCAGCCATGGTCGCCAATGGCACCATGAATAGATATGGCAAAACCGAAGGCGTTTTTCCGGTTTTTTCCATTTTGGGTTCATTGTCGCGACCATACAAAATGGGCATCATGGCACTCAATATGATGCCAATTCCGATTGCAAAGGGTAAGAAGCCGACAGTACCCACCAGTGAAAGAATACCAGGCCCGACTGCAAAGCCTATACTCAATACGCTGCCATAAATCCCCAGGATCATGCCGCGGTTTCTTTCTACAGTAGCAGAATTGATCCAGAACTCACTCAATATGAATGCGCTGGTAACACATGCACTTGCTATAAACCTGAGAACAAACCAGACAGGCAAATTATCCGTCAGATAAAATCCTGCCATGCACATAACAAAGACTAACATTGCCGAAAGCATGGTGTTCACCACACCAATTCTTCTGGCAAGGGGCGTAACAAATGGAACCACGATCATGGCAGCAATACCGGCTACAGCGGTATTTGCACCAATGATTGACGAAGCAATGCCACGTTGCTCCATCAAAAGACTTAGCAGGGGAAAAGACAAGCCAATTCCCATTCCCACCACAGAGATGCTGGCAATGGACGCAATGATGCCGCGATGGTCACTACCTTCAAAGATACGATGGAAATAGGAGGTGGGCTGGTTCATTCACATACCTGATGATTATACTTCAGGCTTATCCTAGATAAGTGTTTTGCGAAAGTGGTTTCCAACCGTTTGATAATGGGGTGCGGGGTAATCATCGCTCAGATCAGGATCACGTTCCAGCCGGTTTATGAGTTCAACCAGCATGACGCGGGTAATTTCTCGTGTGTCTTGTGTAATCGCATCCTTGGGTCGGATCCATTGCAGTTCTTCCAATTCACCATCAGGGTCAAAACCCCCTTCAGGAGCAAATCCGACTTCTGAAGCACGCGCTACAAAAAACCAGGTGTCAAAGCGTCTTGAATTACCAGGTGGCGTTATGGCACGCGAAAACAGCCGCAGCGCAGAAAGGGAGGGGACAAGCCCCTTGTTGCAAAAATCCTTCCAGTCTTCGTGGTCGGTATTGAACGTACCGGATTTGCCGAGTAACAAGCCGCTTTCTTCTGCAACTTCGCGAATTGCAGCAACGCCCAAAGCGCGGGCGCCACGTTTCGTGGGCCTTCCACGCATGGCAGTCAACAATCGTGATTGGGTTCTTTCAGAGAGTTCTTCTGCAACGGGAACAGAGCCGTCATATTGATCGACCGAACCGCCAGGAAAAACAAGTGCCCCCGGCATGAATTTCAATTTCTTGTTACGCTTGCCCATCAAAATGACAGGGTCGTTTTGGGGGCCATCAACAAGGATCATGGTTGAAGCGTTTTTGGGCTTGATGTAACCGTGTGTGTCGCGTGCCTTTTGACGGTGCTCACGCGCCTGATCCGAGTTGATCATGCCTTGCAGTCGCGTAACTTCCTTGTCGAGGCTCGCCTTGCTTTCTTGAAACTTGTCAGCCATTTTGATCAGTCTTCATTTCCGCCAAATCCATGCATGCGCATTGCCCATTGAGCGCCGACAACCATTCCCTTCAAGGGTCTCATCATCAACACAGAAACCAGTATTGCAATGGCAATGGTAATAAACATGCCAGTCCACATGCTGACAATATCCCATTTTAGCGCAATCATGATCAAGGCAACAACAACGTGACCGACAACAAAAATGTTGAGATAGGCCGGAAGATCATCTGCGCGATGGTGATGGAATTCCTCATCACATACCGAACATTGATCCTGAACCTTGAGGCCTTTTGTAAAAAGGGCTGTTTCGCCACAAGAAGGACATCTGCCACGAAGTCCTTTCATCATGGCTGGCCAGTTTGCACGTTCTTCCAAAGCTTCGGTTTCAGACAAAAATTCATTTGAACTCATTGCATTAATGCCTTTTTCTGCGACCCTTGCCTCTAAATGAGCCTGGTCTTTGTCTGCCACGATGGCCTGTTCTTTTATTTGTATTGTGAGAACGCGGAAGGCGTTGGCCTTCGATGCCTTCACTGATCATCTCAAACCGGAGCGCACCTGCAACTGGTGCTGCTTCGACAAGTTTTACTTCTACATTTTGACCCATTTGATACTGTTGGCCGGTTTGCTCACCAATAACAGCATGAATGGTATCATCAAATATGAAGTATTCATCACCAAGCATAGATATCGGGATAAAGCCGTCAGCGCCAGTATCATCAAGCGTGACAAACAGTCCTGCCTTTGTGACGCCGTTGATGCGACCATGAAAACTGGAGCCTATTTTTTCTGAAAGATAGCCTGCAATGAGACGGTCGATGGTTTCGCGTTCTGCCTGCATGGCGCGGCGTTCAGTCAGTGAAATACTGGCTGCGATATCTTCAAGTGTAGCTTCTTCCTCACGTGTTATACCGCCTTCTCCCAAACCTAGGGAGCCGACGAGGGCACGGTGAACGATCAGATCAGCATAACGTCTGATCGGTGAGGTGAAATGTGCATAGCGTGCAAGCTGCAAGCCGAAGTGCCCCTGGTTATCTGCCGAATAGACAGCTTGGCTTTGCGAGCGCAAAACCACCTGACTTACCAGTTCCTCATTATCTGTGCCTTTAACCTGACCCAATATCTGGTTGAAATGCATGGCGCGCAAATTGCCCGGTTTGGCAAGCGCCATGTCAAGTGAGGTCAGGAACTCCCGCAGCTTCTCCATCTTGTCGAGGGAAGGCGGCTCATGCACGCGGTAAATCAGGGATTGCTTCTTGCGCTCGAGCGTTTCAGCTGCACAGACATTCGCCTGAATCATGCATTCTTCAACCAGTTTATGTGCATCCAGACGCTCCGGCACAAGCACTCGGTCAACCGTGCCATCTTCCTTCAAGAGTATTTTGCGCTCAGGCAAATCCAGTTCCAGGGGTTGGCGATGGTTCCGCCCGCGTGTCATGCACTTGTAAGCCTCATACAAGGGTTCAAGCACTTCCTTCATCAAAGGAGCGGTTTTATCATCCGGATTGCCATCAATGGCTGCCTGATATCTTGGGTAGGCCAGATTGGCATGGTTGCGCATGAGGATACGATGAAACGTATGCTTTGTTTTGCGACCTTCAGCATCAAAATGCATTTGCACGGCAAGAGCAGGGCGGTCTTCGCCTTCTCTCAAGGAACAGAGATTGTTTGAAATCCGTTCCGGCAACATCGGCACAACACGGTCCGGAAAGTAAACAGAGTTTCCCCGTAAAAGCGCTTCACGGTCCATTGCCGATCCGGATTTGATATAGGCGGAGACATCAGCAATGGCGACCCGAACAATATGCCCGCCACTCACATCAGGATCAGCTTGCGCCTGGATGGCATCATCATGGTCCTTGGCATCTGCCGGATCTATTGTGATGAGTGGAATGTTGCGCCAGTCTTCACGCTTTCCCTGTTTGGCGGGTTCGGTCTGTTCTGCTTCCCGGAGAACAGCTTCCGGAAAGACATGCGGAATTTCATTGGCATGAATGGCGATGGTAGAAACGGCTTTTTCTGTTTTGAAGGAACCGATAACGTTTGTTACCTTTGCCCGTTTCAATCCGTATTTGGGGCCACGTATGGTTTCCACTTCAACCAGATCGCCATCTTGTGCATCCCCCAACAAGTCAGAGGGGATTTCCATTTCATCCTGTCTGCGTGTGGCAGGTTCAAGACGAATGCCATTGTCTCCAATCCGGATAACTCCCAACATTTGAGCTTCTTTTTTGGGTAGTATCTTGATAACTTTGGCTGTGTACCTGTCAGATGAACCGATACGGAAAACTTTGGCCAGAACACGGTTTCCGATGCCTGCAACCTTTTCCTTGCCTGAAGCGCGTGTTGACACCTCGATGACCGGAGCTTTTCCGTTGGCAGCTTCGTTCCATTCAACCGGCTTTCCCAACAAGCCGCCATTGCGATCGCGCGTAACAACATCAACCAGCGTCACAGGTGGCAGTTGTCCGGCTTCTGACAGGCGTTTTCCCCTGCGTTCCAGTTTGCCTTCTTCGATCAACTCTCTCAAGATTGCCTTGAGATGTATCTTGTCAGCACCCTTGATGTTGAAGGCCTTGGAGATATCACGTTTTGAGTTTTTTTGCGGGTTCTCGGCAACAAACTTCAAGATTTGTTCGGCCGAGGGTATCTTGGCAGCCGCGCGTTTCGCGGCTCTGGCCTTGTTCTTCTTGGGAGGGAGCTTTTTCGCCAATTAATCTGTTACTCTTTTTTCGCTGTGGTTTTTTTTGCAGCAGTCTTTTTCTTGGTAGCAGGTTTCTTCTTGGCTGGCGCCTTCTTTTTTCCCGTCGGTGTTTTTCCTGTCTTGGCAACCTTTTCTGCAATGAGTGCAACAGCCTGTTCAGGTGTAACGCTTTGCGGATCTGTATCTTTAGGCAGGGTGGCATTGACCTTGCCACATTTGACATAAGGGCCGTAACGTCCGTCATGAACGGTCATCTTGCCACTTTCCCCATCGGGATGGTCCCCAAGGTCCTTAAGGGCGGCTGCTGCGCCTCTGCGTCCCGGGCCCTTGGCTGCTTTTTCAGCCAGCAGGGTCACTGCGTGATTAAGACCGATCGTAAAGGCGTCATCGACTGACTCCATGTTGGCATATAGCCCATCATGCAGCACGAATGGACCGTATCTTCCAAGGCCAGATGTAATCATTTTGCCTGTTTCTGGGTGAGGGCCTACATCGCGTGGCAGGGAAAGAAGCTTGAGAGCCTTTTCAAAGTCTACTTCAAGCGGGTCCCAGCCTTTTGGAATACCGGCACGCTTGACTTCTTTCGGAGTTCCTTCCCCACGCTGAATGTAAGGGCCAAAACGTCCTGTTCTGAGCGTAACCTCTTCACTGGAGTCAGGATCAATGCCGAGAACCTTTGGTCCATCAGCCAGCGCTTGTGCAGCCGCTTCCTGATCGCTTTGTCCAAGTTGGCGTGTGTATTTGCATTCAGGATAGTTGGAACAACCTACAAAGGCGCCAAACTTGCCAACCTTGAGGCTCAATTCACCTTCCTTGCAAGTTGGACACTCGCGCGGTTCGCCACCATCTTCTCTTGGCGGGAAGGCAAGCGGCGCCAGTTCTATATTGAGTTTGTCCAATACCTCGGAGACACGCAGATCTTTTGTTTCGTCAACACTTGCAGAAAACTGTTTCCAGAAATCGCGCAAAACATCTTTCCATTGCAGATCACCGGCAGAAATTTGATCGAGTTGCTCTTCAAGGTTGGCTGTGAAGTCATATTCGACATAGCGGTTGAAGAAGCTTTCCAGGAAGCTGGTAACAACACGCCCCTTGGAATCAGGCGTAAAGCGTCGCTTTTCAAGAATGACATAATCGCGGTCCTGAAGGGTGGAAAGAACAGAAGCATAGGTTGAAGGGCGACCAATGCCGAGGTCTTCCATTTTACGAATAAGCGAGGCTTCGGAATATCTGGCAGGTGGATCCGTGAAGTGCTGCTTGGCTTCGATCTTGTCGCGAACAATCTCTTCACCTTCCTTTAGCGCCGGTAGACGCTTGTCATCCTCATCTGCGTCTTCGCCCTTGGCTTCATCGTAAGCTGCCAGAAAACCGTCAAAAACGACTACCGAGCCATTGGCACGCAGTCTGGTTACCTTGCCGCTGGTTGTCACGATATCAACAGCTGTGCGTTCTATATCTGCTGATGCCATTTGAGAGGCAATTGTCCGCTTCCAGATCAGGTCATAAAGTTTGAACATTTCATCACTGAGAAATTGCTTCATCTCCTTGGGGTGACGCGAAATCTCTGTTGGGCGAATGGCTTCGTGTGCTTCCTGCGCATTCTTGGCCTTGGAATTGTAAACACGAGGTGCATCCGGCACATGTTTGGGCGAGAAGGTCGAGGCGATTTGCTCGCGGATAGGTGCTACAGCCTCTGGTGCAATCTGCACACCATCGGTACGCATATAGGTAATCAGGCCAACCGTTTCGCCGCCACCAATATCGACACCTTCATACAGCTTTTGTGCAACCTGCATGGTTTGTTTGGCCGTAAAACTCAAACGCCGGGAAGCATCCATTTGCATCGTAGAGGTTGTGAAAGGCGCATAGGGGTTTCGTTTGGTTGGTTTCGCCTCAATCGATTGAACCTTGAGATTGCCTGCTTCAAGAGCCGATTTGATTTCCATCGCCATGGCTTCATTGGGAATGTCATGGCGTTGTAATTTCTGTCCGTCATATTCAGCAATACGCGCTTCGAAGGCGGTGCCCGCAGAATTCTTCAGGCTTGCAAGGATTGACCAGTATTCAACCGGTACGAAGCGTTCTATTTCAGCTTCCCTGTCACAAATCAGACGAAGAGCCACGGATTGAACACGCCCGGCAGAACGCGCACCTGGCAGTTTGCGCCATAGTACAGGGGAGAGTGTGAAACCCACCAGATAATCAAGTGCGCGGCGCGCCAGATAAGCTTCTACCAGTGGCGCATCAATCTCGCGCGGGTTGTCCATTGCTTCGAGAACAGACTTCTTGGTAATGGCGTTAAACACGACGCGCTCAACCGGTTTGTCCTTGATGACCTTTTTGTCCTGCAGCATTTGAAGCACATGCCAGGAAATTGCTTCACCCTCACGGTCGGGGTCGGTTGCGAGTATCAGTTTATCCGAACTGCGCATCGCTTTGGTTATGTCGGTCATGCGCGGCTTGGAACGAGCATCCGTTGTCCAAGACATGGCAAAATCTTCATCCGGCAACACAGAGCCATCCTTGGGTGGCAAATCGCGCACGTGACCATAAGAGGCCAAAACCGTAAAATCCTTACCCAGATATTTGTTGATTGTCTTGGCTTTCGCAGGGGATTCAACAATTACAAGACTATGCGTCATAAGCTTACCGTTTCCAATTCTGGATGAATAAATGTAACAAAGGCCTTTGAATTGGCGATTGCACCCCCAATCGTCAAGTCTAAAATGTCAATGGAAGGAATAAAAACCATAATTGCAACCAAAAGTTGATATTTGACACATTGAACAACTAATGATAGTTACTTGGCTCACTATATGACAGACTATGAAAGTTGGCGGGGCTGTGAACTGATTGGTTATCAATGATTAAGCATTCAAACGTTTTAGACCAAAATACCTTGCATACGCTCAGTATGAGGCGCGCATCTGAACTCGAATATTTAAGTGATATGTTGCCTCAATTAAGGGAAATGGCATTGGGACTGGGAGAACATACTCTCGCCCGTCTTTTGGAAATCGCCATGATGGAAGCCCAGCTACAATTTGATATTGCAAACATGCAAACAGAAAATCATTCCAGCTAATCTATTCGACCAGCGAAACCCTGTTTCCAATATGACGTTCCAGCCTTCCGGCCAAATCAAGCTCCATCAGCACGAGTTGTACCTGTGAAATATTTGCCTCGGTAAATCGTACGATATCGTCAATCTCAACCGGTGAGGGGCCAAGCGCGGATATGATTGCGCTTCTAAGCGCATCATCTGTTTGGTCTGCTCGCTGGCCATTTTCTTCAAACGGCAGCTCATCTTTTTCTTCACTGATATCATAAACAAAGTCACTCGTATCTTCATCAAGGGGTAAGAGCGCTTCAAGTATGTCATCCGATGTGGTTACCAGCGTGGCACCTTGCTTGATCAAGCCATTGGTACCCTCGCTGCGAGGATCAAGCGGGGAACCAGGTACTGCCAGTACAATTCTGCC
>CALDZZ010000041.1 GCA_937944075.1 uncultured Rhizobiaceae group bacterium | reverse complement strand
GATCCGTTTTTCTATGGTTCCTTCATGTATCTTTTTGAGCGTTTGTCTGGTGAGTTTACTTGTGAAATCATCCCGGGCATTTCGTCGCTCATGGCTTCTGCTGCCACGCTGCAACGCCCGTTGGCTGCGCGTAATGATGTTTTGACGATAACGCCTGCACCCTTGCCGGATGATGTCTTGCGCGAACGCCTTGCCTCTGGTGATGCCATTGCGATTATCAAGATAGGGCGCCATTTTTCGCGTATCAGAATGCTAATTGAGGAAGCTGGCCTGTTACATCGTGCAGGTTATCTGGAGCGGGTTTCACTGGATAACCAGAAGGTTATGCCGCTGTCTGAGGTTGGGGATGACAAGGCGCCTTATTTTTCCATCATCCTTATATACAAAGGCGCAGAAGACTGGATAAAGGGTCTGGAAATGCCAAACCATGAAGGCAGATCATGACACCGAACATCATCATACTCTCTGATCACGCCTATCCGGTTGCCGCCAGCATCAAACAGGAAATTGGTGGTACAATTCAAGGACTTGAAGGGCGTTGCTCGCAGGCTGATTCAAGCTTTGGTGATGTGCGGCAGCACATGAAATCCTGCTTTAGAGGGGGTGAGCCGATTGTTGCTGTCATGGCTTCAGGTGCAATCATTCGCCTTTTGGCAGATCAATTGGCAGACAAATATTCTGAGCCGCCTGTATTGGCCGTTGCCGAAGACAGCTCTTCCGTTGTGCCGCTTTTGGGCGGGCATCACGGAGCCAATGCGCTGGCCCAACAAATAGCAGATGCCCTTTCTTCTCATGCTGCAATCACAACCGCAGGCGACTTGCGTTTTGGTCTTGCGCTTGATAATCCGCCGAAAGGCTGGGAACTGGTAAACCCCGAGAATGCAAAGCAGGTGATGGCAGCAATATTGGGGGGTGAGGAAGTGCGCCTGCAGGGGCGTTATCTCAATGCTGCCAAATGGCTGATGGAAAGCAATCTGCCGCTTGATGATGATGGAGAATGCGTGCTCAGCATCTCGGAAGTTGAGCGGGAGTATCTGCCGCTGGAACTGATGTTTCACCCCAAGCGTCATGTCATAGGCATTGGGTGTGAGCGCGATACGAGTACTGATGAAGTTATTGAGCTGGTTGAAAACACCTTGTCGGATCATGCCATTCCCAAGTCCTGTGTTGCGGGCATTGCCTCGATTGACCTGAAAGCTGATGAGGCAGCCATTCATGCGGTTGCCAGTAAGTTGAATGTACCAGTGCGCTATTTCCCTGCGGCGGTTTTGGAAGAGGAAACGCCTCGACTGGTCAATCCTTCAGATGTTGTTTTCGCGGAAGTAGGCTGTCATGGAGTAAGTGAGGGAGCAGCTCTTGCGAGCGTCGGTAATGAAGGGGAATTGATTGTCCCCAAGGTAAAATCAAAGAGGGCTACGGTTGCGATCGCACGTGCTCAGGAGATAGTTGACATGAGTGAAGTTGGACGAAGCCAGGGACGGTTGTTTGTGGTCGGGATTGGCCCTGGCCAGGAAGCATGGCGTTCGCCTGAAGTAACGCGCATGGTGCAAGAGGCTAGTGACCTTGTGGGATATTCGCTTTATCTGGATATCATTGATCCGATTTCACAGGGCAAGACCCGTCATGATTTTGATTTGGG
The DNA here is from genome assembly GCA_937944075.1 of uncultured Rhizobiaceae group bacterium. Lineage (GTDB taxonomy): Bacteria > Pseudomonadota > Alphaproteobacteria > Rhizobiales > Rhizobiaceae > JAALLB01. The sequence continues at coordinate 13,473 of CALDZZ010000041.1, read as the reverse complement.
CAAGGAAGAAGATCGTGTGCGCCATGCCATGGAGCTTGCTGGTGAGGGCAAGGATGTGGCGCTTGTCTGTTCAGGGGATGCCGGCATTTACGCAATGGCAACGCTTGTTTTTGAATTGTTGGCAGATGGTGGATTGTCAGATGCGGCTTCACGCATTGCCATTGAAGTATCGCCAGGAATTTCTGCCCTGCAAGCTGCAGCGGCAAGAGCCGGAGCGCCACTTGGGCATGATTTTTGTACAATTTCATTATCGGATTTGCTGACGCCGTGGGACGCAATCAAGATGCGGGTCAAGGCTGCTGCGGAAGGTGATTTTGTGATTGCCTTTTACAATCCGGTATCCAAACGTCGACGCACACAACTTGAGTATGCAAAAGGTGTTCTGCTTGATCATCGACCAGAAAATACGCCTGTCATATTGGCAACAAATCTGGGGCGTGAAGGTGAGCAGGTGCGGATTGTGCCTTTGGCTGAACTCGATATCAATGATGTTGATATGCTGACGGTAGTCATTGTGGGATCATCTGAAACAACAACAGTAGATACGGGCGATGGCAAAACCTGGGTTTATACGCCGCGTGGTTATTCTGCAAAAGAGGGAACAGGGATTAAATCATGACTGTTTATTTTATTGGAGCAGGTCCCGGGGCACCTGACTTGATTACCGTGCGTGGACTAAAGTTGATTGAACGATGCCCTGTTTGCATGTTTGCGGGATCGCTTGTACCCGAGGAAATCGTAGCAGCAGCACCAGAAGATGCTGAGGTAACCGACACAGCGCCGCTCAATCTGGATGAGATCATAGAGATGATCCGTGTTGCTGATGAAAAAGGTCAGGATGTTGCCCGTGTGCATTCTGGTGATCCGGCAATATATGGTGCAACTGCAGAACAAATGCGCAGGCTCGACAAGCTTGCTATTGAATATGAAGTGGTGCCTGGAGTGCCGGCCTTTGCAGGCGCTGCGGCTGCCTTGAAAACAGAACTCACCTTGCCAGAGATAGCTCAAACCGTGATTGTTACGCGAACCGGCATGAAGGCTTCTTCCATGCCCAAGGGTGAACAACTGGAAGTATTGGGTAAGTCAGGTGCCACGCTTGCCATTCACTTGTCTATACGAAATCTGGTTTACATTCGTGAAGCGCTTGAACCCTATTATGGTGAGGATTGTCCTGTCGTCATTGCCTATCGTGCTACCTGGCCGGATGAATTATACATCCGCACAACCTTGGCCGGAATGAAAGAGGAAGTGCGTAAAAACAAGATTACGCGTACAGCGTTAATTCTGGTCGGGCCAGTATTGGGAGAAGTCAATTTCCGCGACAGTGACTTGTATAATGCGGATTATTCCCACGTGCTTCGAAACAAGGGAAAGAAAAAAGCAAAGGCCTAGATTGTCTTTGCTTTTCGCGAAATGTCTATTCAGCGGCCTTGATAAGGTCCATGGTTGCCTGAACATTGCCCTTTATTAAAATCGATCTCTGGCCCGTTAGTTCAAGTGTTGTTGAATCGTTGTCTTCACCATAACTGACCATCATGATTTCATTTGCATTAACGTGAAATTTTCGGTCTGAAGTGGTTTTTTCAAATTGGCAGAATTTAGCCATTGGTTTTTGTCTCCGGTTGGGAAACGTAACCCTAGGCTTTTCAGTTGTGATTAGATAGCTTGTTTCAAGGGTGACAGGCTTTATACAGGATTTGTTGCTCTTATGCTCAACAGGGTATGAACCTTTATGTCAAAAATGCCTTCCATATCACCCTTTACACTGGCTGCGCTGATCATGGGTATTGGCATCGTTGGAATCCCGTTTGGGGATACAGCCGGAAAAATGATGTTATTGCGCGGTGATATTGACCCGCTCTTTATTGCCTGGAGCAGATATGGACTTGGCATTATTCTGGTTTGGCTTGCGTTTGCAGGGCGTGGATTTCACTTTGGATTGTTCAGGGACTGGCGCATGTGGATGCGCTCTGTGTTTGTAACAGCTTCAATCGTGCTGATTTTGAATTCCATTGCCACCGAACCGCTTGCGAATGCCTTTGCCGCCTTTTTCGTCGGACCAATATTCGCATATTTTGGCGCTGCCCTGCTTTTAAAGGAAAAAATCACGTGGTTTCGCACAATCAGTCTGATTGTTGCATTTTTGGGTGTTTTAATTGTTGTGAGGCCAGGTTTCGGGATGTCTCCCGGTTTGGGATATGCTTTGCTTGGCGGTCTGTTTTATGCGGCTTTTCTGGTATCTACGCGCTGGTTAAGTGATGTGGCTTCGCCGAGACTGTTGTTGATTACAAACATGATTATGGGAACCTTGATGCTGACCCCTTGGGGAATTGGTCATATTCCAAATATGGATTTTGAACTTTCAAAACTCGTCCTTTGGAGTGCTGCTGCCTCCGCTGTAGGAAACATGGCGATTGTTTTGTCCTCTTCACTGGTGGATGGTAGCCGAATTGCCCCTTTGATCTACATGCAACTTGTCTATGCAACACTATTTGGAATTCTGTTCTTTGGTGAATATCCCGACCACTGGACATGGATAGGACTGGCTGTATTGGTAACTTCCGGATTTGCTTCTTTCTTTGCGCAAAGACGCTGAGGATTCGCGATTTCAAATATCTTCAGGGTTCAGTTTTGGGGAGCCTTTTTCCAGTGCTTCCGCTGTTTTTATCTTGGCCAAGATACTGGCATTAACTGGTGCGCTTGTTCCCAATTCATTTGCCATACGCACTATCTCGCCCTGAAATTCATCAATTTCTGTCTTGCGCCCTTTTTGCAGGTCTTCCCACATGGAGGAGCGCGCAAGCGGATCTATGGTCAGCATGCGCTTTGCAATGATTTTGAAGAGGGGGGTCGGCAGTCGTAAAATATGGGGAATAAGCTTTGCCGGAACAGGAGATGGTGGTTTGGGCTTCATGCTGGAGCGGTTCATCACACCGAGCGCCTCATCAATTTGTGAGGCCATCAGTTTGCGCCATTCCCGATTATGAAGCTGTTCAAGCAAAGGAAGCCCGGAAAGCGCATTCAGCGCATTGTTCAGATTAAGCAATAGCTTGCCTGACTGAATACTGGCCATGTCACCTGCCGCCTCGAAAGGCATGTTCGGTGAGGTTAATTGTCTGTGCAGGTTTTCAGGGGATGCTTCAATGACAATGTTGCCGCTTGTGCCGCGGTGGAACCTTGCCCCATCCATTTGAGCAACATTAAACGGTACCATGCCAGCCAGAACCTGATGATTGGGTAGCGTCTTCTTCAGGGTTTTGTGGTTTGCCAATCCGTTTTGCAGGCTAATGATGGTTGCGGTGCTTTTTGCATACTTGCTGATAAGTTTTGCCATTTCGTGCGTTGCAGCGCTTTTTACGGTCACCAGAATAATGTCGTAACTGGTCAGACAATCTGGCGAAGTGAAAAGGTCTAGTTCGCTGGGATTGATATCAAGTTTAAAGCCGTGAAGATCCGTGAGTGTTAAAGACCTATGGTTCCGGATGTGTTCGACCATTTTGGAACGGGCAAGAAAACCGGTTTGGTGACCTGCATGGTGCAATAATCCGCCAATGAAAAAGCCAATGCTTCCTGCGCCTGCAATCATAATCCTGGGTTTGTTTTTGATGGACGTCATTGGCTTACCATGATGATGGGCAGTTCAAGGTGTCGCGCGGCCTCGATCTTTGCATAGGCACCTTTGCCACCGGAATTTCTACAAACGATATGAGTGATCTTGTTTGCTTTCAAAACTTCCATTTCATCCTGCCAGTTTGCAAAGGGTTTTCCCAAGAGCAGGCTGTGGTGTGGGAGCGGTAATTCCTTCTCGGGAGCATCCACCATTCGAACCAGATAAAAGACATCCTCACGGGTTTTGAAAAGATCAATATACTGGCTTCCCAATGCCAAAAGCACGCGGGCGTTTTTCGGGATTTCATCCCTTGCCTGTTCAAGTGAACTGACTTCTTTCCATTGGTCGCCTTGTTGATGTTTCCATGGCTTGCGTGTGTGTATTTCCAGTTTTATGCCGCTACGCCTTGAAGCCTCAAGAGCATTGGCCGAAATCTGTTTTGCAAAGGGGTGAGTGCAGTCAATAAGCAGGTCGACTGTATGTTCTTCAAGGTAGTTTGCAAGACCTTCAATACCACCAAAACCGCCAGTACGAACCTTGCCTTTCAAAGGCTTGGGTTCCTTGGTTCTGCCAGCAAGGGATGTCGTTACATCGTGTCCCTCCTGAACCAGTTTCGTTGCAAGGGTCGATGCTTCTCTTATGCCACCAAGAATTAGAATTCTCATGATGAAAAATCCGTTCTTGCAAGCAGTTTTCCGTCTCGTGCAAAGATCATTACTTCTACAGCTACAGGTGCTCCGCGTAATATTTCAAGCGCTGAAGCCTGAGCCAGAAGTGCGATGGGCATTGCAAGATCAATCCCGTTTTTTTGAGTCAATTCAAGCACTTCCATTGCCGTGTTTGCAGATTGAATCTTCTGCTTCAAGTTTTGATTCAAGTTCGGAACGGGTGTTGTTGCCAGCCAATCATGGTCCACCTGGCTTCTGCCGGAATGCAAGTCCATTGCGCCTTGTGCCAGTTTGCTGAATTTTGCAAAGCCGCCTGCAAGGGTGATTTTATCCACAGGGTTTGAACGCAAATATTTCAACAAGCCACCCACAAAGTCACCCATGTCCAGCATTGCTATTTCCTCGAACTCATGAAGTTCGCATGCTGCCGTTTCCGATGTTGATCCGGTTGCCCCCAGAACATGTTTCAAACCTTGTGCACGCGCTACATCGATGCCGCGATGAATTGAGTGTATCCATGCAGAACAGGAGAAGGGATGGACAACACCAGTTGTACCAAGAATTGATATGCCGCCCAAAATTCCAAGGCGCGGGTTCCAGGTTCTCTCGGCAATGCGTTCGCCATCGGGAACGGAAATTGTTATGCGGATATCTGTTGGAATGCCTGCTTCTTTACACAGCGTTTCAACGACTTCTGTCATCAGTTTTCGTGGCACCGGATTAATTGCAGCTTCACCTTTTTGAATGGGAAGACCATCCTTGGTAACCGTGCCAACGCCTTCTCCGGAGAAAAAGACTATGCCGCTGTTTTCGGCGCCTTTTTCAACCCGTGAAATGATCATGGCTCCATGGGTAACATCAGGGTCATCGCCTGCATCCTTTATGATGCCGGCTTCTGCAAATCCCTTGCCTGATTTCTCATGGGCGAGAGCAAAGGAAGGGGTGTCGCCTTTAGGCAAAGATATGGTGACAGGATCGATAAAATCAGATTTAATCAAGGCATGAAGTGCAGACTTCGTGGCTGCTGTTGCGCAAGCTCCGGTGGTCCATCCCCGTTTCAGGGAAGTAGCTTGTTTATTGTCTGGTTTTTGTGTGCGACTGACCTTGCTCATGGAACTGTTATAGGTGAAATTGATAGAATGAAAAAGCGTGATTTCATGTCTGAACTGCCAGCCTTTGAAAAAGGGCATGTTTGGCTTGTGGGAGCAGGGCCGGGAGATCCCGGATTGCTCACTTTACATGCTGCAAATGCCATACGTCAGGCTGATGTGATTGTTTATGATGCACTGGTCAATGATGCCATACTGGATCTGGCAAGCGAGACCGTGGTTTTGCATTATGCGGGCAAACGCGGGGGGAAGCCGTCCCCCAAACAACGTGATATATCTCTGAAGCTGGTGGACTTTGCCAGACAGAACAAACGCGTACTTCGTCTCAAGGGTGGTGATCCGTTTGTATTTGGACGGGGTGGTGAAGAAGCGCTGACACTTGTTGAATATGAAGTGCCGTTTCGGATTGTTCCAGGCATTTCTGCGGGTATTGGTGGCTTGGCATATGCCGGTATTCCGGTCACGCACCGTGATATCAATCACTCCGTTACATTCTTAACGGGTCATGATGCTTCTGGCGTGGTGCCGGATTCGGTTGATTGGGAAAGTGTTTCAAAGGGGTCTCCTGTTGTGGTCATGTATATGGCGATGAAGCATTGGGCGAATATTCGCGACCGGTTTCTCGCTGCAGGACGCTCTCCCCATCAGCCCATGGCTTTTGTTTGTGAGGCAACAACCGATCGCCAGCGTGTTCTTGAGACAACGATTGGTTCCTCGCTTGAGGATTTGGCCAAGACGGATATCAAGCCACCTGCAATTGTTGTGGTTGGGGAAGCTGTCAGATTGCGTTCTGCGCTTGACTGGTTAGGCGCACTGGATGGTAAGATACTTGAAAAAGACCCACTCGGCAGAAATATTACCCAAGAAGTTGGATGAGCAAACAATCTAAACAAGGGCTATTGATAGCAGCGCCTGCATCAGGCAGTGGCAAAACTGTGCTTACCCTGGCGTTATTGAGAGCTTTAAAGGACAGGGGAGTGGATATCGCCTCTGCAAAAGCCGGTCCCGACTATATTGATCCTGCCTTTCATGCAATCGCCAGCGGATATGCCTCGGTCAATCTTGATCCGTGGGCAATGACCCCTCCCAGGTTTTCAGCCCTTGCCCAAAGGCAGGAGGGAACGCATTTGCTGGTTGAGGGAATGATGGGCCTTTATGACGGCGCAGTGGATGGTTCCGGTTCTGCCGCCGAACTTTCAAAGGCTCTTGGTGTTCCTGTTATCCTGATTGTTGATGCTGCAAAACAATCGCACTCCATTGCTGCGCTGGTCAGGGGATTTCGGGATCATGATGAAAAGGTAAAACTTGCTGGTGTCATTCTCAACAAGGTTGGAAGTGCACGACACAAGAACATGCTGGTTAATGCGCTGGAAGCAATCAACGTCAATGTATTGGGTGTAATCCCGCGCGATGAGAGTTTTCTATTGCCTGAGCGTCATCTGGGTCTTGTTCAGGCTGGTGAAACACAGGATATCGAGGCTTTTATCAAACAGGCTGCTGTTACCTTGAGCAAAACCTGTGATCTGGATGCAGTGGCAGCGTGCTTTGTTCCCGTAAAGGAAAGAAAACGCCAAGGCTCCATGCTCCCACCACTTGGGCAAAGCATTGCGATTGCGCAGGACGAGGCATTTTCCTTTATTTATCCCCACTTGTTAGAAGACTGGCGCCAGCAGGGTGCCACCATTTCGTTTTTCTCTCCCTTGGCCAATCAGGCGCCACAAACCGGGGTTAGTGCGATTTATCTGCCTGGGGGATATCCTGAACTCTATGCCGGGAAACTTGCAGCAGCTGAAGATTTCAAGTTTGCCATGGCAATCGCCCGTGACCGGGAAACGCTCATCTACGGTGAGTGTGGCGGCTATATGGTACTGGGAGAGGGCATCGTTGATGCTGAGGGCAAATCCCATGCAATGGCTGGTCTGTTAAAACTTGAAACAAGCTTTGAGCAGAAAAAACTGCATCTTGGATACCGTTCCATCAGTGGCGAAGGGTTTGTACTTGGTGAGGAACTGAACGGACATGAGTTCCATTATACAAGCGCTCTCAAGGAAGAAGGCGAGCCTCTTTTCACGGTAAAGGATGCGCTGGGTGAGGATTTAGGCAATGCCGGACTTCGTGATGGCAATATCATGGGTTCCTACATGCATGTGATTGACGGACGTTAATCATGACCAATATTTTACATGGTGGGCGGCTCGATGCAGCCATGGCCGAATATGGCGGTCTCCGAGAGGAATGGCTTGACCTTTCAACCGGTATTAACCCGAACCCGTATCTGGTGCCTGAGTTGCCGCCTGAATGCTGGGAAAGACTGCCCGATGAGTCTGCGGAACAAGCGCTGGAAGCGGCTTCAAGACAATATTATAACGTTCAATCTGAAAGGCATGTTGTCGCCGGGAATGGCACACAAGCATTCATTCAACTTTTACCGGATGTTTTGGCGCATAAAACGATTGCTGTCGTTTCCCCTTCCTATGAAGAGCATGCGCATAGTTGGGAGAAGGCATCAAGGCAGGTATCTAGATCTGATACGCTTTCAAAGGCTGTAAAGCTGGCAGAGATAGTCGTCGTTGTTAACCCCAATAATCCGACTGGGTTTCGTCACCATCCCGAAGAACTGCTTAAAGCAGCAGATGCGCTGGCTAAAAAATCAGGTTTTTTAATTGTTGATGAGGCATTTTGCGATGTCATGCCAGAGCTTTCCCTGGTTCCGGAAATGACCGATAACATCATCATATTACGATCATTTGGAAAATTTTTTGGCCTTGCCGGATTACGGCTTGGCTTTGCGGTTTGCAACCGTGGCATTGCACAAATTCTGAAAGAAAAGTTGGGGCCGTGGCGTGTTTCAGGCCCCGCGCTGCAAATTGGTGCGATTGCCATGAAAGATGGTGACTGGATTAGAAAAACCCGTATGGAGATTGAACAACATTCCAAAAGCCAGGCTGAAGTGCTTGAGGTTTGCGGGTTGAAACAAGTCGGAAATGCCGGGCTTTTCATGGAATTTGAAAGTTCAAGCAGCGCTGCTATCCATCAGGGTTTGTTACAGCAACAGATATTGGTTCGCTCTTTTCCCAAAAGGCGTAATCGTTTGCGCTTTGGCCTTTGCAAGGATATGGATGCGCTCGAACGCCTGGCATTTGCCTTGAAAAAATTTGCATGAATAAATCCGTTTGTAGGCAGCATTTCTGATATGATTTATATTCTTTTGATAGCGCTTGTTCTGGATTGGTATTTTGGTGAACCAGAGTTCCTGTGGTCGCGTTTGCCGCATCCAATTGTGCTGTTTGGCAAGGCTGTTTCATTTGCAGACAAACGGTTGAACCGATCTGGCGACAGCGAAGACACGCAATATCGAAAAGGGGCGTTTGCCGTTGTCCTGCTTTTGCTTACCAGTCTTATTGCTGCATTTCTGACTGAGGCTCTCATTGATAATCTGGGTTGGCTTGGTTTGGGGGTCGAGCTGTTTCTGGTCTTTGTGTTACTGGCGCAAAAAAGCCTGGCGGATCATGTTGATGCGGTTTCAAAAGGTCTGAAACGCGATGGGCTTGAAGGCGGACGAAACGCGGTTTCCATGATTGTTGGGCGTGATCCGGGAAGTCTCGATGAAGCGGGTGTGAGTCGGGCGGCAATTGAAAGTCTTGCAGAGAATTTTTCAGATGGCGTCGTAGCGCCAGCCTTCTGGTATATGGTTTTTGGACTGCCTGGTATATTTGTTTACAAGATTATCAATACAGCAGACTCCATGATTGCCTATCGCAATGAGAAGTATTTGTGGTTTGGTAGGGTTGCAGCGCAAGTTGATGATCTTGCAAACTGGGTACCGGCAAGAATTTCTTCTGTTTTGATTGCAGCAGGTGCAGGCATGTTAAACGGCGTGAATGCCTTCAAGGCCTCACTTGTAACTGCATTGCAGGATTCCGGTCTTCATCGCTCCCCCAATGCGGGCTGGCCAGAAGCTGCAATGGCTGGGGGAACAAATATCGCACTTGGCGGCCCTCGTGTTTATCCTGATGAAATTGTTCAACAAGCCTATCTCAATAGCTCTGGTAAATCCGATTTGAGCGCAGAAGACATTGATATAAGCTTGCGCGTTTTTGCACTCTCTTGTTTTTCGTTATGGTTTGTCACTGGTGTTCTGGCGGTATTATTCTGACTGGCTCGGCATAGGCAGGCATGGCGGCAAAAACCTCTTTGAATGTCAAACCTTCCCAGGCCATTTGTGTGGCGCGGATAACACCTGCATGACACACGATGGCAGTATCCATGTCTGCTTCCTTTAAGGCTTCAAGAACACGCGCCTGAACTTGCGCAAAACTTTCACCGCCCGGCGTGGCGTTGTTCATGGGGTCTTCGAGCCATTTTTCAGATTTCTCACGATCTATTTCTGCCCAAAGCTTGCCTTCAAACTCCCCCATGTGCATCTCCCATAATCTTTCATCATAGGTTGGTTCCAGGTTGTGACGCGCGGCAATCGAGATTGCAAGCTTGCGACATCTAAGGGCAGGACTTGCGATAACACGCTTGACCTCGGGTGTTACCTTGATTGCGTTTTCAATTTGAGAATGGCCAATATCTGCAATGTCGAGATCTGTTTGACCATAGCAGGTGCCGGTTGGAACATCAGGCGTGGGGTGGCGTAAGAATATCATGACCAGGCTCCTGCAAGGGTAATCAAAATCACAGTTCCAGTTATTTGTTCCATTGCCCCAAGACCATCGCCCGTGTAGCCGCCCAGTCTTTTTTCAAGATATTTGAGGAAGAGCCAGGAAGATGATAACCCAAGTGCAAGCGCGGCAAGCCCCCAATGCCAACCCAGAACTGCTGCAACAAGAACTGCAATTCCCATAGCCAGCAAAAATTGTGAAGAGGGCATGTTGCTGGCCTGCTTGCCCAAGCCATCTTCTCTTGCATAGGATGAGTATCGCATGGCTATTGTCATTGCTGATCTCGAAGCAGTCATTGTAATCAAAATTGCCAGTACGCCTGCGAAGGGAGCAAAGGATGCCAGAGCTGCCCAGCGTAATCCAATGCTAAATACGAGAGCAATGGCACCGTAGGTTCCGATGCGGCTGTCGCGCATGATTTCCAGGGCACGTTCACGCTTTGGCGTTGCCCCCAATCCATCGGCACAATCAGCAAGCCCGTCTTCATGCAAGCCACCTGTCAGCAAAACGCTTAACGCAAGCGCAAGGCCAGCTGCAACAGTTGCAGGCAAGATGAGGGAAGTACAAAACCATAAAAGCGCAATCGGTATTGCAATCAAAAAACCTGTAACTGGAAAAAGACCGGCAGCCTCAGCCAGACTTGCATCATGAGAAATCTTGTCTCCAAGGCGCTTTGGCAATGGAACACGCGTCAGGAATGCAATCGTGAGGGCGAGATTTGTGAGGTGTTTTTCCAATGAGGTTACTCTTGCTTGCCTGATACGGCTGCACTTTCAAAGGTTGCCATCTCATTGAGCATGGCACATGCATTGCGCAAAAGCGGGAAGGCAAGCAGTGCACCTGAGCCCTCTCCAAGGCGTAATTCCAGATCGAGCAATGGCGAGGCGTTCAGCGCCTCCAGCATTGCCTTGTGACCTGGCTCCTTGGACTTGTGTGCATAAACCACATTGCCTTCAAGCTCGGGATGCATTCTCAAGGCGCACAGGGCTGCTGAGGTTGCAATGAAACCGTCTACCAGTACCACGGCATTGGACTGGGCAGCACCAATAAGCGCACCTGCCATGCAGGCAATTTCCAAACCGCCAAAGGCACACAGGGCATCCATGGGTTCCAGTTTTCCTGGCCGACGTTCAGCGGTTTTCCTTAGAATATCGAGTTTGCGATTTACGCCATCCCCATCAAGACCTGCGCCAGGTCCGGTAAGCAAGTCTAGGGAAATTCCCTCAATTGCATGTGCAAGCAGTGCAGCAGATGAAGTGTTGCCGATGCCCATTTCGCCAAGTGCCACGACCTTTGTTCCCACGGAAACCTCATCGCTTGCTAGTTCTTCTCCAAAGACGAGTGCAGCGCTCACTTCTTCCAGTGTCAGGGCGTTTTCCTTCAGGGCATTTCGTGTCCCTTTACGGATATTCGCTCGGAAGAGATCAGGGTGGTCAGGCAGATCAGACATCACACCCGCATCCACGACCGAAATACCGATGTTGTTTGACTTTGCAAACACATTGGCTGCAGCGCCACCAGCCAAAAAGTTCAATACCATTTGTGCCGTAACTTCGCTGGGCCAGGCGGAAACCCCTTCTTCAACCAGTCCATGGTCTCCTGCAAACAATAAAAGGCGGGCAGGGTCTGCTACCGGTTCGTCCGTCTTTTGTGCAACAGCCATTTGCAACGCCAGTTTTTCAATTGCTCCCAGGGATCCCGGTGGCTTTGTCTTTATGTCTATGGCTTGCTGTATTCGTTCTGTTCTTTGGGCGTCTTCAGACATATCTTTAATCCGTGTTTTTCACTAGGATAAAGGTATATCGAAAGCTGTGCGTATCTTCCATATGCCATTTTATGAAATACACACGTCATTTACCCTTTATACTCGTGATAAACTCTTGAAAGTTAAAACCATGGCGCAATCCAAAAAGCTACTGATACGATTGTCGCCGATCATATTTGTATTTCTTTGGGCGACGGGATTTCCCGCTGCCCGGTTTGGTACGACAGATGCAGAGCCATTTACCTTTCTGGGATTACGGTTTGCAATTGCCCTCATTTTACTCAGTTTGATTGTTCTGGCTTTTGTCAGGCCCAGGAATACGGACTGGAAGCAATTTGGCCATTCGATGATAGTAGGTGTCTTGATGCACGGTCTTTACCTGGGAGGCGTTTTTTATGCGGTCTCCAGGGGGATGCCAGCCGGGATTTCTGCGTTGATCGTTGCCTTGCAACCATTTTTTACAGCCTTTATTGCCTGGCTGGTTTTGGGGGAACGGTTGAGTTTCTTGAGGGCTGTCTTTTTCGCAACTTCGCTTTTTGGAATTTACATTGTTCTGTTTCCCGATTTTGACATTGCAACTGCCATACCTGGTGTAACGTTTGAAACGCTTGTTTCAGGGCTTGTAGCAACTTTGGGTATCAGCATTGGGTCGGTTTATCAGAAGTATCGTGTAACAAGTCTCAATTTGTGGGTTGGAACCAGTGCGCAATTTCTGGGGGCAGGGATATTGATGTTGTTTTTGTCGCTGATGACGGAAGAACAAGTTGTTGTATGGACACTCAATACCGTACTCTCTTTGGCCTGGCTTGTTTGTGTGCTTTCCATCGGAGCAGTTGCCTTGTTGATGTATCTCATCAAGGAGGGGGACAGTACTTCTGTTGCCTCACTTTTTTTTCTGGTGCCGGTCGTCGCTTTTGCCATGACATGGGCCTTGTTTGGCGAAGCCATGAATGCCACTCAAATCATTGGCAGTCTGATTGTGGTGGGTAGCGTTGCAGTTTCAACCAAATATGGATGAAACAAAAAAGCCCACTTCGAAGAGTGGGCTTTTTCCTTGATTTACTGTTCTGACTTATCGGCTAATTCGCATTGCAGAGATTGATGATGCAATTTCATCGAATGTATCCTGCAGATTAGCGCCATCGGCATCATGGTAGAATTGAACACCGGAGATAACATCACGTCCTTCTTTAACACCAGTACCTGAGCAAGCTTCCATAAGTTGCTTGGTTGGGTTTGATTGAGACGTGCCACTCAAGTCGTAGGCAATCGTGTAGATTGATATGCCGTCTTTCTTGATGTTTTCACATGCCTGGGCAGTATGCGCATTCATGATCAGCTCGAAGTCACTGTTACTTTCCGGCGTTAGATCAAAGGATCTTCCTGCGTATATTGTGCCTGAGAGATCAGATGCACTCAAACCATCAACCATTCTGTTATGATAAGAAACACTTTCATTTACAGCATGTTTAAGAGGGTGATTACGATCCCTTGCATAACCCCATGCACCATAAGCTGACTGGTTTGGTGTTGAATCACCATCGGTGGAGTAGAAGTTGTTACCATCTGTCAGCAGGATGATGAACTTCAGATTGACATTGTCATCTTTAGAACGACCCTGATCAAATGGTAGACCTTCACTCAATGTTCTCCA
>CALDZZ010000040.1 GCA_937944075.1 uncultured Rhizobiaceae group bacterium | reverse complement strand
CCGGGATGATTTCACACGTAAACTCACCGGACAAACGCTCAAACAGATACATGAAGGAACCATAGAAAAACGGATCCCCTTCACACAGCACAGCAACATCTTCACCAGCCTTGAGATGCTCGGCAATCTCCTGCGCTTTTTCATCATACACGCTTGCAGCAGGAAAGCGCTCAACCCGCATGGGGATAACAATCGGAATTTCCTTTTGTTGAGAAGACAGATATTCAGCCACAATGGAACGGGCAAAACTTTTCCCGTCATCAGGCGCCGGATATGCAACAACCGAACAGGATTGCAGGATACGATGGGCTTTTAGTGTAATCAGTTCCGGGTCACCCGGCCCTACTCCAATGCCATATAATTTGCCACTCATTTGACGACCATCCATTGCGTTACAGGCATAAAGGGTTTCCACCCCTTGAACCGCCCAACGGGTTCAGCCTGTTGCACGGTAATGCGAGAGAGATCACCACCATGTTTTTCGTAAAGTTCAAACAACTTCATTTCACTTTCCACAGTCACAGCATTGGCAACCAATCGGCCACCAACACGCAACGCATCCCAACACGTTTCAAATGTATTCTTGCCGGTTAGCCCGCCACCAATGAAAACTGCATCCGGTTGGTGCAGGCCCTCAAGCGCATCAGGTGCCTTGCCCTGAATGATATTGATTTTTTCAACACCCAGATGAAGCGCATTTTCACGGATCATTTCTATACGCTTTTCGTTGGGTTCAATGGCAATCGCATTTGCACCTCGTGCTGCCCGCATCCATTCAATGGCAATTGACCCACAGCCTGCACCAACATCCCAAAGCAGTGCATCAGGATAAGGTGACAAGGCCGAAAGCGTGGTAGAACGTACCATGCGTTTGGTCATTTGCCCGTCATGCACAAAGGCATCATCCGGCAACCCACCCGTGCGTGGATACCATTTGGCCTGTTTGCCTGCCACACATTGAATAGCCAGCGTATGAAAATCGGGCACTTTAAAAGACCAGTCTTTCGCCAATCCATCAAACCGCTCTTCGCGTTTACCTCCCATTGCAGCCAGTACAGTCATTTTGCTTTCGCCAAATCCACGCTCTCTCAAAAGCCTGGCAACGGCAGCAGGGCTGTCGGCATTTTGGGTTAGAACCAGCATGCGCACACCAGGAGCAAGACGAGGTAAAATCTGGCTGTCTGCACGTCCATGTATGGTCAGTGTTTCAAGATCAGCAAGGCTCCATCCCATACGGGCAGACGCCCATTGAAAGGCTGAGAGTTGAGGGAAAAAACGCACTTCATCCTTGGGAATAGCCTTAAGAATTCGCGCACCAACTGAATACCAAAGCGGGTCACCTGTCACCAGAATGACAATCTGCTTGCCCTTGTGCGATATGATTTCGTCAATCATGGCATTAAAGGGTGAAGGCCAGGCTATCCGCCTTGCATCCTGATTTGGTGCAAGTGTGTGATGGCGGTCTCCGCCAACAATCACTTCCGCCTTTGACAAGGCCTCATGCGCCTGAGCAGATAAACCATCGACCCCGTCTTCACCAATACCAATAATGTCAAGCCAGGCACTCATACGAACCACTGCAACAAAGCAAGATAAACAAGACCGAAGGCAAGGTTTGCCATGGAAGCAAACAGCAAGAACCAGATAGGCCCGATTACACCAAACCCGTCAGAGCGATGCTGGAGACTCCACCAGGTCTGAAAGAAAAACCCGGCCACAAGAATTTCAGGATATGTGCGAAGCGCGACGGCTGCCAGCACAAAGGTAAATGTGGCTGCAAAAATATCAGCATAGGCACGCTTCTTTTCTTGCGGGTCGCCAATCGCAATTCCAAGCCATAGAGCGGCCATGACACAAAGATTAATCGCAAAAGCCGGGATGACGGCATCAGGCCCCGGCATCCGCATTAAAATTCCGATCGCAACGCCAAACGACATGCCATACCAGGCATTTAGCAACATTTTGAATGATAGTTTTGGTCGTTCACCCATTAGCCCAATCCTCCTGCCAGCGCATTGATCACAGAGCTTGCCATGGCAGAGCCACCACGTCGACCATGCACTGTTATGAACTCAAGTCCGAACTGATTGCCAGACAGTGCCTGTTTGGATTCCACTGCACCGATAAAACCAACCGGAATGCCAATCACAAGTGCAGGTTTTGAAGTGCCTTCGCCAACCCGCTCCAAAAGCCGGAAAAGAGCCGTTGGCGCATTGCCGACCAAGACGATGGCCCCTTCCAATTCGTCCCAAAAATCAACAGCCGCTGCAGAGCGTGTATTGCCAATCGCCTTGGCATGTTCCGGAACACGCCCGTCATTCAACGTACAGGCCAGTTTGATATTGGCGGGCAAAAACTTTTCGATAATGCCGGATTTTACCATCTCGACATCGCAATAAATAGTACAACCTGCCTCAAGTGCAGCCTTGCCCGCTTCGATTGCGTTTTGCGAAAATTCAAGATCATCCAGAACATCCACCATGCCGCAGGAATGAACCAAACGCGTTGCAATCGTTCGTACGGCATCCGGCAAGCGGGAGAGTTCCGCCTCACGTTCAACCGTTGCAAAGGATTGGCGATAAATTTCCTGAGGGTCTCGAATATAGTCGAAGGCAGTCATGACGTGACCTCTTGGTTGTGATGACCCGCACCAACAATCCAGCCTTCTTCATTCAAGACTATATCCTTATCCCCGGCAGACATGTCAGCAGGCGCTGAAAGCAACTGGTGAAAGTTGTTTTCCTGATCAAGCAACTCAAACTTGAGGGCAAGCGTTCTTACCTGCGCTGCATCCTTAACCTCTCCTGCTTTAACACTGACGGGAAACAAGGATGGATAAACTTCTGCAACCGTTAAAGGCTTATCAAGATCATCGGAAAATCGTGTTTCAAACGGCCAGATGGATAATCGGTGCTGAAAAGCTTTTCGTAAAGCTTCAAGATGGGCAATTCCCAGAAGGGTCTGACTTCCAACCGATCCGGTATAGGCAAGCTTCCAGACAGGCTGGGCAGATTTTATCTGCTGTTCCACAAACCGTTTTTCAGGAAAAGTCGAGTAATTGGGCCTTTTGGGATTCAGGAATTGATATCTTCCGGCATGCTGATGAGGGTGTCCCCAAAATGGCCCATCAACATCTGGAAATACATCCCGGTTTATTCTGTCTGCAAACTCAAAACGATTGGATTTATTTGTGGCACTATCGGTAATCCCTTCGGCAATCTTTGACCATACAGATTTCCAGCTTGCTTTTCCCGCAAACCGTTTTGCCATCCCCCTAGGAAAGCCAAAGCCAAAATCAAATCCTGCAAAAATCCGTTCACCTCTCGAAAGACAGACTTCGAATGTCTCCACCACAAACTGCATGGCGCTTTCACGGGTACTGATATTTTTCAAAACCGTTTCACAACCATCACCGCACAAACAAATCCAAATCGAATCCTGGCCTGTTTTGGGAGTATTCGCAGCCGACCAGTCGACAATCAGATATCTGTCAAAAAGCGGCACGGTGTCTGCCTATTTCTTTTTCATACTGTTTGGACCATGGGGATGGTCAGCATGCGGATACGGATGATGGTGATGACCATGATCATGCGCATGACTGTGCCCGTGGTCATGATTGTGGTCATGGGAATGGTCATGACTGTGGTCATGCGTATGAAGCGGTGTCCATGGCAGGTCGTGCTTTTTGCAGAATTCCTCGTCACGGCAGGAAGCATCGCAGTCGCCCTTGCAGGGACAGTTTTCAAGACCACCGCCAATACCTTCAACGTGATGGTGATGGCTTTCCTGAGCAAGGCCAACCTGATCTTCAAACCCAAGAACCTGATCGCGGTATTTGCACATCTGGCAGTTCATAACCGCTGTGCCTTCAACAATCTCATTAACGCGATCGCGGAACGTCTGAAGGACCAGTGGGTGATCGTTGAGATAACCGGCCTTTACGAATTCTATATCAGGATGACGCTCGGCAACCTGGTCCGTATAGGAGTAAATCCGTTTAATCAAAACACCTGTGAACAGGAAATATGGAAAAACAATAATGCGCTTGTAGCCAAGCTTTGCAGCATGCTCAAGACCAGGTTCAACAAGCGGGAATGTCACACCCGAATAACAGGTCTCCCCCCATCCAAACCCCATGCCTTCCCAAACCATGCGCATGACTTTTGACACATTGGAGTTGGCATCAGGATCAGAAGACCCTCTACCCACAACCATAAGGAGTGTTTCCTCTGGCGCCACTTCCGTTTCGCAGGCATCAATTGATTCCTGAATTCGCGCAGCTGCTGCACGGATCATTTTAAGATCTACGCCCAGCTCACGGCCATATTCAACACTCATGCCAGGATTTTGTGCAGCATAGGTATTGAGCACAGACGGAATGTCATTCTTGGCGTGACCGGCGGCAAACAGCATGCCTGGCACGGCTAGCACCTTTGTAACACCCTGCTCACGCAGACTATCAAGACCGGCATGGATCACAGGATTACAAAATTCCAGATAGCCATATTCAACTGGCGTTGTGGGAAACAGCTCCTTTAACCCGGTTGCAACCTTGGAAAATTCCTTGGCTGCATTCTGGTTCCTGCTGCCATGGCCACACACCATGATACCAAGTTTCTCAGTCATGTAATCTATCCCTCGGCAGAAGCCTCTTCACCCGCAATGCTGTCTTCATCAGTCTCATCTTCAGTTTCCTTGTCAGCAAGACTGCCCACCGCAATGGCAATAGCGCCTGCAACCACCGTTGCACCCAGTCCTATCCAGTGTGCATGGCCTGCCAACTCACCCACATGTCCAAGATGGGCATGTGCAGATGCTGGCATGACAAAAAATGCTGAAAACAAGCCAAGACAACGTAGCATGAAACTCTCCTGTAACAGTTTTATTGATACAAATTTGGGAAAGAAAAAACACGAATGAAACCATCTCGCGTCATCATCAGGATGATTTCTGTTTTAGCCCCCGAAGTGGGTCAGCTTCACCAGAATTTTTCTCAGCCCCTAAACAGGCATCATCAATTTGAAAAGACCATAAGACCAAGGCCGGAGCAGGTCAAACGCTTTACCGCCACGATTGACAGAAAATACGACAGCTTTGTTACAACCTGTTACTTGAAGGCTTATTATGAACGCATTTTCGCAATTTCAGATGCATCCAGCCCCATGAGGCTTGAAACTTTTCGTATGAGTTCAACCTCATCTGCGTGTATGACATCATCAGCCTTCGCAATCGAGAGCAGATGAACCAGCAGGGTTTTCTTGCGCTCCCAGGGCATTCCCTCAAAAACAGCTGTTGCATCATCAACATTGGTTTCATAGCCAAAGTCCTGAAGGTATTCCACGACCTCGGGGACATCCTCTTCCGGAATATCAAAGGCAATCTTGCAAATCCGCTTGAAATTATCGAGCTCGGCAGGTTTTAATTCACCATCCGCAAACATCATCCGCACCAAGAGGATCAACTCACCCGTAAGTTGCAGATCATCAGCAACCATGCGCACTGATTTACCCTGATTGATCCATCCTTTTAGTTTATCGACAATTACCATTTGATATTACTCCCCCTTGCCTTTGCCAACCAGACTGAAAAATAAACCATTTATTATCAATAACCAATTACTAATTTGAATATTGAGTTTTGCTAGGCGATTAACAAATAAGGGGCAATTCGTTTCATGAGCTGGGACAAGAGCCAAAATTCTGATAAAAATCAAGGGACTAAGGGCAGTTCCATCAAAAAACTATCTGCGCAAATGCTTGATTCGCTGAAAAGTGAGTTAAACAACGCTCAGACAGAACTTGAAAACCTGAAAACATCCTTCAATGAATTAATTGAAGGCCTTGAAGATGGTTTTGTAATATATGATCAGGAAGATCGCCTTCTAAGCTATAATTCAGCTTTCAAA
>CALDZZ010000039.1 GCA_937944075.1 uncultured Rhizobiaceae group bacterium | reverse complement strand
CATCAACCAGCGCGTTGACAACCTCCCGCTCCACACGGTTTGCCAAATGTCTGCCATCGGCAATGTCTTCAAATCCGCGCCAACGGTCAGCAATTTCCTTGTCTTTCGCCAATGTATTCGTAATGAGGGAAAACGTTCTGATGTTTTCATTCAAAACACGCGAGACCTCACCAGCGGCTTCCTTGCGTTTTTCACGGTCAGTATCCTGCAGAAAATTAAGCGCTGTCGCGACAGGATGTTCTTCACCTGCAATCGTAAACCGCAGGGATGACATTGTTTCATCAAACAGACGGTTCCATGCAGCACGCCCGGTAACGGATTTTTCGTGCAAAAGCTGTTCAATATTATCATCCAGTTGAAAAGGCTTGTCTTTTCGCAAGTCGGTCAACCAGGGTTCATAATAGACAAGTGAAGCATCTTCCCCAAGCCCCTTGCTGATTTCACCATCCTCAATCCGGTTCAACTCAAGCGTAAAGAACAAGAGGTGGGAACCTGCCTCAGTCATCTTTTCCTGTGCATCACCATAAAATTTTGCATTTTCAGGATTACTGGTATCTCCCGAATACAACAGCCCTGCATATGACATGACGCGCCCCATGCGCTCTTCAATCTGTTCGTATTCTGCTATTGCCATGGCAAGATCACGAGGGTTTTGACGTAATGTCTCCTGCAACTTGCCGGAAAACCGTTTCTCAAAGTCGGCAGCATCCGATTTGCAAAGTCTCAAATCCTCCACAAATTCAGGACTGTCCATGGATGGATACAGGTCTTTCAGGTTCCACTCAGGCAATTCGCCCAAATCAGCAGCCTGGTTGCCTTGTTGAGCGGGCGCTAAGACGACATCAGAATTCATATCAACTTCCTCGATTTGTATACCGATAAGTACCCAAGCAAGCCTACAAATGCCAGTAAAAACAGGCTGGTAAGTTCAATAAAATTTTATCGAATTAAACGTCGACTCCTTAACCAACTCTCTTAAACGCGTATTTAGTCATGGGTGTTAAATTGCTTCAAAATGGGACGGTATGCGAGTGGGATCACATGCCATAATTCGAATGGAAAAGAAGAAACATGGCTGACTTAATTCTTATTGTTGATGACGAACCGGTGCAACGCAGACTGATGCAAGGTCTGGTTGAAAAGCTGGGCTACAAGACAGTATGTGCAGATGGCGGCACTGCTGCCCTCAATACACTCAACGGAAAACTGGGTTCCAGGGTTTCTGCCATCATTCTTGATCTGGTCATGCCGGACATGAGTGGTATGGAAGTCATGGAAGCAATGTCGGGCTTGAAAACAAGTCCGCCCGTGATCGTACAAACGGCCCAAGGCGGTGTTGAAACCGCTGTAAATGCCATGCGCGCAGGTGCAGTTGATTTTGTTGTTAAACCAGCCTCTCCCGAGCGTTTGAAGGTTTCAATCCAAAACGCCCTGAAACTGGGCGCACTGGAAGGTGAAATTAAGCGCATCAGCAAGAAATCCACAGGCAATCTGACGATTGACGAGATTATTTCCGCAAGTCCGAGCATGGACAGCGTCAAGGCAATTGCGCAAAAGGCTGCAAAATCAAACATTCCGGTGCTTGTTGAAGGCGAATCCGGTGTTGGTAAGGAAATGATTTCTCGCGCAATTCAAGGCATGAGCGAACGCGCTTCAAAAAGCTTTGTGACCGTAAACTGCGGTGCCTTGCCGGAAAACCTTGTCGAAAGCATTCTATTTGGCCATGAAAAAGGGGCCTTTACCGGTGCATCGGAAAAACACCTCGGCAAGTTTCAGGAAGCAAACGGCGGAACATTGTTTCTCGACGAGGTTGGCGAACTTACATTGGACATGCAGGTAAAACTGCTACGCGCCATTCAGGAAGGTGAAATTGACCCGGTCGGTTCATCAAAGCCGGTAAAAGTCGATTTCCGTCTTGTTTCTGCAACCAACAGAAACCTTGAAGAGGAAGTACGTGAAGGAAACTTCAGGGAAGATCTTTACTATCGTTTGAGCGTACTCCCCCTCACCGTGCCACCCTTGCGTGAAAGACGGGAGGATATTCCAGAACTGTTAAGGCACTTTGTAGCGCGTATTGCGGCAGAGGAAGGCCGTAGCAACATCCGCGGCGTTGAACGTGAAACCATCGATATGCTTTGCGAATACCATTGGCCTGGCAACATTCGCCAGCTGGAAAATGCAGTATTCCGCGCTGTGGTCCTGTGCGAAGGCGATGAATTGACCCTTAACGAGTTTCCGCAGATTGCCACTCAAATGGATTATCAGCTGCCACTTGTAACAGCACCGGCAATGGAAACCCCTGTTCCTGAAGCAAAAAGCACTGCCGAACCTGTGGACGTTGCAGTGCCAGCGGTTGAATCGCAGCCTGTTCAAGTCATGACACAAGCAAACGCACAAAGCATGCTGAGCCTGATCGGTGAAGGTGACGAAATAATCACGCTTGAAGACGCTGAATGCCAAATCATCAAATATGCAATCGAGAAATACGATGGAAGCATGTCCAAGATAGCGCGTCAGCTGGGGATTGGACGCTCAACGCTTTATAGAAAATTGCGTGAGTATGGTCTGGAAGAGCAGGACGAAACCACAGATGATTCTCACGTTTCATAGGCTTTGATTGCCATAATCCACAGGCGCCAGATGGCGCTTGTGATTAAGATTTCATTTACCAAGCTTTAGATTTCTCCGGCAGGACGCCTTGGTCTTGCCGGATTCAGCTTTTATCCAGTTTTTCGATTAATTTTTATATCTATAGAGTTTTTTAACATCTGTTAACCATAACAGTAATCTGGTATAAATAATTTATCAGTCTTTTGAACTGGGAAGAGTTTAGAGCTTGGACAAGTTGACTACATTTTTCGCGGGTGCATCCGGATTGCTGACAAGATCAAACATGATGATGTGTTTGACTGTGATCATGCTTGCCTTTTTTGCGTTTCCGGCTGATTCAGCCAAGGCTGAAACACGCACTTTGAAGCTTTATTATCTGCATACTGGCGAGAAAGCAGAAATTACTTTCAAGCGTAATGGTCGTTACGTCAAAAGCGGTTTGAAAAAAATCAATCATTTCCTGCGTGACTGGCGCCGCAATGAACCGACCAAGATGAACCCGCGTCTGCTGGACCTGATCTGGGAAGTCTACAAGGAAACCCGTTCCAGAAAACACATACACGTTATTTCAGGCTACCGTTCACCGGCAACCAACAGCCTGCTGAGAAAACGCGGTCGTGGTGTTGCCAGAAAAAGCCAGCACACGCTCGGCAATGCCCTTGATTTCTTCATTCCAGGTGTGAGTCTGAGAAAACTTCGCGACATCGGCTTGAAAAAAGGGCTGGGTGGCGTTGGTTACTATCCAAAGTCCGGCTCACCTTTTGTACACATGGACACAGGTCGCGTAAGACATTGGCCAAGAATGAGCCGCAAGCAACTGGTCAAGGTTTTCCCGCGAGGAAAAACACTTCACGTACCAAGTGACGGAAAACCATTGCCGGGTTATGACATTGCAAAAGCCAAGTACCAAAGGGCCATCAAGGGCATTAAAGTGCCAAGCGCTTCGGAGATTGAAAAAAAGCCAAGTCTTTTTGCAAAACTGTTCTCACGGGATAATGACGAGGATGCAGGCATCTCTGGCGCTTCGAGAGTACCAAAGCCGGTCAAGGCCAAAAAGGTTACACCTCCAAAACCGGCGCCAACGCCCAAGACACCAGAACCTGCAATTGTCACACCTGAGCCAGTACCTGCAAAGCCTGAACCAGAGCTAGCCCCAACGCCAGAAGCCGTTATTGCATCCCTTGCACCAAGCCAGATACCGGTTCCGGTTCTTGCACCACGCATTGCCGTTGCAAAACCACCGGAACCTGCACCAGAGCCAGTACCAACGCCTGAAGTGGTGCCGGTCCCTGAAGTTGCTGAGACACAGGTTGCAAGCCTTGAAGAAGGCACAGCAGATGAGGATCTTCCTGCAAACGCAGAGGCGCTTGAACAAGTTGCCGTCGCAGTTCCGGTCCCGGTTCGTAGACCTGCACTGGAAGTGACACCACAACCAACTTCAGAACTTGCCCTTGCACAGCCAACTCCTGCTGCAAGACAGGCAACCGAAGTTGCAGCCCTTTCCGCAAACGAGATTTCCGATTTGCGACAGCAGGTATATGCAACGCTTGAAAGCAGCCAGCCAACACCACCTGAAGCCATTCCGTTCAAACCGGCAACACAGGCCAACACTCAGGCGCCTGTCCAGCTTGCCGAGCAGGTTCCGTTTCAGCCACCCACGAAGCTGGAAACAAGTGATGTACCAAGCCTCATCCAGTCTGCTTCGTCGGCCATTTCTGAGCAGTTGAACACAAATGGATCAGCTTCAACCGGCACGGCGAACAACGGATCCCAGACAACCTCTCCGCAGTTGGTGACTGCCCTTCTCCCGGTTGAACCGGATTTGAGAAAACAAAACGGCATTATCGTGCCAACACAGTCTCCGGTTGCAGGTACACAAACGCAGAAAGCGCCTTCATCAGTTGAGACCAACACCAACCTTGAAAACGGTATTCCCGTGCCAAAGCCTGCCATTCGTTCGAAGCGGCAATTGGCAAAAGCCGAGCCAATCGTGGAGCCTGTTGCAGCGCCCAAACCATCAAGTTCTGATCCGATAGAGACAGCCGCCTCCAAAAAGAAAACGGGAACTCTTAGCATTCAGGAGTTTAAAACAGCCAATCTTGATGAGCGCCTGACAGGCAAATGGGCTTTGGAAAACAACACTTCCATCAAGAATATCGCTGATATCCGCCCACCGGCATACGGCAGAAGCATCCTTCGCGAACGTCCCTCATCGGTACTTTCAAGTGGTTTCTCGCAAAATCAGATTGGTGAAAGAACAACCGGATTTGCCGGAAGCTCGATGGAATTCCTGGAATTCAAAAACTTTGAATAAGACACTCGTCTAACAGCAAAGCGCTGCCATGCCATGGGTATGTTGAAGCATACCCAATGCTTGAAATCGACAGTAAAATAATATCAGATATTATTCTTCGCTTGGCGTTGATTGGTCAGGTGCTGGTGCATTAGCCTGCGCTTCGAAATCCGGCAACATACCCAAAGCCTGCAGATACAAATCACGAACAGCTTCTTCTTCCTGTCGTTCAGTCAGGTCCTTCTTGCGAAGTGACACGACCTGTCTAAGCACCTTCGTGTCGAAGCCATTGGCCTTGGCTTCGGCATAGACATCACGAATGTCATCCGCAATTGCCTTCTTTTCTTCTTCAAGACGTTCAATTCGCTCAACAACAGATTTCAACTGTTCGCGCGCTACCATTGGATCTGATGACATGAAACTCTCCTCGCAAGCCTGATGGCTGTCTTTAACTAGTGTTTGTGGCTTTCTTTAAAGGCTGCCTGTTGCTCGGCATTTGCCTCTGTCTGGTATTTTTCTTTCCACTCTTCAAACGGCATACCATAAATGATTTCACGCGCCTGTGGCTTGTCCATCTCAATGCCTTTTTCGTTGGCAGCTTCCTGATACCAGCGCGAAAGACAGTTTCTGCAAAACCCGGACAAATTCATCAGGTCTATGTTTTGGACATCAGTACGCTCCTGAAAATGGCTGATTAACCTGCGGAATACAGCAGCTTCAAGTTCGGTTCTTGTTGCATCATCCATGTTCATTCTCCTTGCACTCTTGTGAAAAACAGCCTTTATTTGATACTGCATTCATCTGCTTCTTACAAAGGTTATCTACCCGCAAGTTTCAAGTAGCAAATATATTTGACCACGTATTTTTCCTGAAAGTCACTCCGATTTCCACACCCCTTGTTAAAGACCCACTTTCCTTTCCCGCAGCTTTCGGGGCGCTATTGCTGGGCGGGGTTATTATGGGCTTCTCGCCTGTCTTTGTTCGCGAGGCTGAAGTTGGCGCAATAGCAAGTGCGTTCTGGCGCGTGATGTTTGCGCTACCCGTTTTGTTGGCCTGGGTCTTCTGGTCCGCAAAACGCAGCGGCAGGATTTTCCGGTTACAATTCACAATACCTGCCATTATGGCCGGTATCATGTTTGCGGGTGATCTCAGTTTCTGGCACTTGTCGATACTCAATACGACACTTGCAAATGCAACATTTTTAACAGGCCTTGCGCCGGTATGGGTTATCCTGTTTTCCAATCTTCTCTTGAAAGAAAAGCCACCTCGAAATGCCCTGCTGGGAATAGTTATCTGTCTTTTAGGCATGGGGCTCTTGATTAATGCAAGCCTTCGCCTCAACCCCGAACACCTGATAGGAGATTTTTACGGCGTAATAACCTCCTTCTTTCTGGGCTTTTACATCATTGCAATACGTACGGGGACACGCGAAATGGACAATGGCGCCTTGTTCACTGCCTCGACGATCGTAACCACGCTAATACTATTGGTGGTTGCGCTCATGATGGGCGGTCAGTTTTTCCCTGATACAGGAAATGGCTGGCTGGCGCTCGCATCACTTGGCATTTTCACCCATGCAGGTGGTCAGGGGCTTTTAACCATCGCAATCGCAGCACTAACGGCAGCATTTTCCTCTCTGGTAATTTTTATTGAAGCCATCGCTGCTGCTTTTTTTGGCTGGTTATTGTTTGATGAAACACTCGACGCACTGCAAATATTGGGGTGTGTACTTATCCTCTCAGGGATATGGATATCACGACCCAACAAGATACGCCCACAAGAACAAAAATGAGTAAGACTGTTTGCTTTCAGTCATCATGTTGACATGGAATCAAGGGTAAGTAACAAATGGTTATAATGAATCGAATAAAAGGAAATTTCGATAATAAAATGTTGAACGCCCCGTTTCATAAGTTTCAATCCTTTAAAACCCAACTCTGCAACAGTTTGATGTTCGTCTTTTGCGTAACTTGCATCACCACCACAATGTCAGTGGCAGGCGTCAGCGAAGCCAGGGCAGACTTCAGAATTTGCAACGACACCAAAAGTTTGGTGGGCGCAGCACTTGGGTACAAGGAAAATGAAAAATGGCTTTCGGAAGGCTGGTTTCAAGTGCCTGCAGAAACCTGCAGCTCCCTGATAGAAGGCGATCTGAATTCACGGTTCTACTACATTTACGCAGAAGACGCTGACAAGGGCGGACAATGGCGCGGAGATGTGTTCCTTTGCACGAATGAACGCGAGTTTAAAATAGAGGGCGTCGAAGACTGTTTTGCCCGTGGCCATATCAAAACCGGCTTCTTCGAAATTGATACCGGCAATCGCGCCAACTGGATGGTACGTTTGACAGAGCAATCGCAATCCCAGCCACAACAACCCCAACAGTAAAGCTGCAAGCATGCACCGTAATCGCCGAACCAAAATCCTTGCAACACTTGGTCCTGCATCAAGTTCGCCAGAAAAAATCACCGAATTGTTCGAGGCAGGTGCAGATGTTTTTCGCATCAACATGAGCCACTCCTCTCATGAGTTGTTAAACGAACTCGTCAACATGATCCGTGATGTTGAAAGCAAAATGGGAAGACCCATAGGTATCCTGGCAGACTTGCAAGGCCCAAAACTTCGCTTGGGGGATTTCAAGGATGACAAGATCACGGTCAAGCCAGGCGACAAGATCACCCTCGACCTACAGGACAAACCCGGTACCCAGACACGCATTTATGTGCCGCATCCTGAAATCATAGAAGGGCTGGAAGCTGGCCACCGTATTCTGGTTGATGACGGCAAGGTTACACTCAAGGTACTTGAAAGCACCAAGAAAAAGGCCGTAGCAGAAGTGGTTAGCGGCACGAAACTCTCTAGCCGAAAAGGCGTCAGCCTGCCCGATACGGAGTTGGGTGTCAGCTCGCTAACGCCTAAAGACTACAAGGATCTTGACGCTGCACTGGAGGCTGAAGTCGACTGGATTGCAATCTCGTTTGTTCAGCGCCCCGAAGACGTGGCCGAGGTTCGCAAAATTGCAAAGGGGCGTGCCGGGATACTCTCAAAAATAGAAAAACCACAAGCCCTTACAAGGCTGGATGACATTATCGAATTGTCTGATGCAATCATGGTTGCGCGTGGTGATCTTGGCGTTGAAGTACCTATCGAGCAGGTCCCTGGCCTGCAAAAGCAAATGACCAGAGCCTGCAGACAGGCTGGAAAACCCGTTATTGTGGCAACACAAATGCTGGAATCCATGATAACGGCACCCATGCCAACCAGAGCTGAAGTTTCCGATGTGGGCACAGCAGTTTTCGAAGGCGCAGATGCAATCATGCTTTCAGCAGAATCAGCCGTTGGCGATTATCCTATAGAGGCGGTTGCCATGATGGATAAAATTGCCAGCCAGATTGAACAGGATCAAAACTATAAAGGCATCATTGATGCACAACGTTCCGAGCCGGAACCAACCAGTGCGGATGCAATTTCCCTTGCTGCGAGACAAATCGCGGAAACACTCAGTCTGTCGGCCATTGTTTGTTATACAGGCTCGGGCACGACCGGAATAAGAGCTGCACGAGAACGTCCCGAAACACCCATTATCGCCCTCTCTCCGGTAGCAAGAACAGCAAGAAGGCTTTCAATCGTTTGGGGCCTGCATTGTGTTGTAACCGAAGATGCAAGCAATCTTGATGACATGGTTGACCGCGCCTGCCGCATTGCAGCAACAGAGCGGTTTGCAAAACCTGGTGACCGGATTATCATTTCAGCAGGCGTTCCGCTTGGAACACCCGGGGCTACAAACATGTTACGCATCGCATTTGTTGCAAGCGATGGCCAATCCGGCATTTGACAAGCCGCAGACTAACCAGTTGAGGTATTCTCTTGGACACGCTCACAAGAATGCAAGCCTTCGTAGACATTGTTGAACAACAGGGGTTTTCTGCCGCTGCCAGAAAGGTCGGCAGATCAAAGGCACTCATGTCCAAATATGTCCGCGAACTTGAAGACGAACTTGGAATTTTGCTTTTGAACCGAACCACAAGGCAATTCTCCCTGACTGAAGCCGGAGAGGTTTTTCACAAATCTGCCCTTGAAATTCTGCAAAAGGTTGGTGACTTGCAGGACAAGGTGCGAGAAGCCGGCACGGGCCACAAGGGTCGCTTGCGGATATCGGCGCCACGCTCGCTAACCGACCTTGAAATAGGCCTCCCGAT
>CALDZZ010000038.1 GCA_937944075.1 uncultured Rhizobiaceae group bacterium | reverse complement strand
CTATCACGATGACCCAAGTCTTGATTGTCGGTTACCAGGCCTTGAATCCAGATCGCCAACCCGCATCATACTGGATGAAAAAGCGCGTCTGGACGAAAATGCAACCGTAATAAAAACTGCATTGAAAGTGCCAACAATTATTGTTGCGCCCATGTCCGCACCTCAGGAATATCGGCAGATGCTAGCCCAAAACGGTGTCCAACATCAGGCTTGCGAAATGGAAGGTGGCAGAATTGCCCTACCTGAGTTAATGGATGATCTTGCAGCAAGAGGCATACAATCCATCATGGTTGAAGGCGGTGCAGGTATCGCCGAGGGGTTTATAAACGATGAACTGGTTGATCAGATTTTAATCCATATAGGCGGAATTGCAGAACAACCTGGCAAGCCGGAAGATGCTGTCTACGCACCTTTTACACCAACGACGATGCCTGACGGATTTGAACTTGTTCAGACGTTGAACTTCGGTGAAGATATCTCTCAAAGATACAGGAAGATTGCCTGATGTTTACTGGTATCGTTACCGATGTTGGAAAGATAATCTCGGTTAGTGATTTGCCCAAGGGCAAACGCTTCAGGGTTGAGACTGTTCATGACATAAATACAATTGATATTGGCGCCTCCATCGCGCACTCGGGTGTTTGCCTTACCGTAGTGGAAAAAGGGGATAACTGGTATGACGTTGAGGCATGGGAAGAGGCCTTAAGACTGACGACGCTTGACGGTCTGGAAGCTGGCTCACCTGTAAATCTTGAGCGGTCACTGAAAATCGGAGATGAACTGGGTGGACATCTGGTTTCAGGCCATGTGGATGGTACAGCAGAAGTAGTCATGGTTGAGGAAGAGGGGGATGCTGTTCGTTTCACCCTGAAAGCACCAGCAGAGCTTGCGCATTTTATAGCCACAAAAGGTTCTGTAGCACTTGATGGCACTTCGCTAACGGTCAACAAGGTTGATGGCGTCAGGTTTGATGTATTATTGATTAAACATACGCTTGAGGTGACAACTTGGGGGGAGCGCAAACAGGGTGATAAACTGAACCTTGAGATTGATACCATGGCAAGATATGCCGCTCGGCTGGCTGAGAAGGTCACTGAATAGCCTTAAATTTCATTAGAATTTGCTAAACATTAACCAAAGTGTTCCTATAATTTTTCCAAACTGCAACATGGCTGGTGCGATTGGGTATGGATTTGAAAACTATATTAGCGGTGTCATTTTCGATGTTACTTGGTGCTTGTGTATCAGGTGGTAATGATCAGGTTCTGCAATCTGCAATAGAGACAGACCAGAATGCCAATACCTTTGCTGCAAAAAACCTTTCTCCATCTTCACCAAACAGTTTCACCCCTGAACATGTTGGATCTATTGGTACAAACCAGGTAACCATTGCAAAAGCGCCAAGCGTATCCTTTGCTTCTGAAGAGTTGCAGATTGAAAATAGCATTTTACCTGAACCACGCCCTGTTTTACCGCCACCACCATCGCCGCGGATAAAAAAGACTATTCTTATAAATGGGCTCGCCAGTAATGTTTCTGCCATCGGTTATGGATTTAAAAATCTATCAAGGAAAATTCCGGGTGCAACCTTGCATAGTTATGCCTCTTTTGTGGAAAGCTCGACAGTTATTCGATCGCAGGTAACCAGAGAAATCATTAATGCCTACAAAAAGAATCCCAAGATTGAAATCAATCTGATTGGCATAAGCTTTGGCGCGAATATTGTTACCTGGATTGCACAGGATTTGCATCGCAAGAAAATTCCCGTGAATTACCTTGCAACACTGGAAGGACCGGCGATGGCGCCGATTTATACAAATGTCAGACTGGCAGACAATTTCAGTTGTACAGATCTGACCTGTTTCAGGACATCGTCCAAACTCGCATGGGGAAATAAAAAGACGCAGTTCTCGAAATTCAAGTACAAGGCAAGTCACATTGCGTTGGCCAATCACCCCAAAGTACATCAGAGAGTTATTTCACAAATTGAAAAGCCTCTGCCTTCAACCAATGCCAATCAACTGGTAGCCCAGTAGACTTCCATATCTAGCTACTTGCAATTTGAGCTTGCTAAGTCAGGCCAGCCATGTTTTGACCTGTTCTGACAGCAGTTTGAAGCAGGAGCTCTTTATGTCAGACAGCCCGCACCTTTTAGTAATAGATGCCCCTTATTACACCCGTATTTCCGAAAGCCTCATGGAAGGTGTCATGCAGGAACTTGAGGCTGAAGGGGCAACTCATGATTATGTAACAGTTCCTGGCGTGCTGGAAATACCTGCGGCCATTTCAATGGCAATAGGCTCAAGCAAGCATTACGATGGCTATGTTCTGATTGGTTGTGTGATTAGGGGTGAAACAACACATTATGAAATCGTTTCCAACGAATCTGCACGCGCAATTATGGATTTGAGCGTCAACCATAATCTGGCGCTTGGAAATGGCATTCAGACCGTTGAAAACGAAGCTCAGGCATGGGCAAGGGCAAAAGTGTCAGAAAAAAACAAGGGTGGAGGAGCAGCAAAGGCTGCACTGGAAATGATCAAACTCAAGAAAAGTTTTTCATAATGAGTGGCAAGGAATTAACCGATCAGGAAATTCGTCCGGCAAATAAACGCGGCTCAGCACGACTATCAGCCGTTCAGGCGCTATACCAGATGGATCTGTCCGGCGCATCCGTGAAGGAAATCATCAGCGAATACGAAATTATGCGCATTGGTCAGGAAGTTGATGGTAACACTTACCTGGATGCGGATTTGGGCTGGTTCAGAGGAATAGTTTCTGGAGTGGTTGATCTGCAAAAAGAACTGGACCCGAAAATCAATGATGCCTTGCCAGCCGATTGGCCACTCTCACGAATAGATATCCTGTTGCGCTCCGTTATGCGTTCCGGTGTATTTGAGTTGATGAAAAGAAAGGACGTTCCTGCGAAAGTAGTCATAAATGAATACCTTGACGTCGCTAATGCCTTTTTTGAAGAAGATGAACCAAGACTTGTAAATGGTGTGCTGAACCGGATTGCCCGGGAGTTGCGAGAAGATGAATTCCAAGCAAAGTGAAGCAAGGATCAGTGAAGCACAGCTGATAAGAAAATACTTTGCCCCTTTTGCCAATAAGGGCGCCTTCAATCTGAAAGACGATGCTGCCAGATTAAGTCCTGTACCAGATACCGACTATGTAATCACCCAGGATGCCATTGCAGAAGGCATCCATTTTTTTGCTGAAGACCCGCCAGATCAAATCGCAAGAAAAGCCTTGCGTGTGAACCTGTCAGACATTGCTGCAAAGGGTGGTGAACCCAAATATATTTCTCTGGCGTTGGGGCTGGGCACAGAATGGAACGAGGAATGGATTGCTGCATTTGCAAAAGGCTTGCAGGAAGATTGCACAAGATTCGGCGTCGAACTGACAGGCGGTGATACATTCTCAACCGGTAGCGGCTTTATTATTTCAATAACCAAAATTGGCGAGATACCCAAAAACCAATATGTGTCAAGAATAGGTGCCAAGCCTGCAGATGCTATCTTTGTAACCGGTTCGATCGGGGATGCTGCATTGGGATTGAAGGCAAGGCTTGGAGGTTTGAAAGATCTTGATGAAACGTCACTTGAAGTGTTGCTCGATCGTTATTTGCTGCCAAGGCCAAGAATGGAACTGGCAAGGCTAATTAGAAAATTTGCAACATCATCTATGGATATCTCGGATGGTTTCGTGGGTGATCTGGAAAAGCTTTGTGATGCATCCGGGGTATCTGCTGTTGTCAATCTTGCCGACATACCCTTGTCAGACGCAGTGAGTGCAGCAGTCAGGCTTGAATCAAATGCTCTGGAAACGGCCTTAAGTGGCGGAGATGATTACGAAATCTTGTTCACCGCAAACGCCGATAATAGCAATGAGATATTGGCGAGTTGTAGCAGTTGGGATTTCAACATTTCACAAGTTGGAGAAATTGTTGAAGGCGAAGGCGTCAAGGTGTTTGACACAAAGGGAGAAGTCATGGAGTTTAAGAACAAAAGCTATGACCATTCCGGAGAAAGAAGCTGACCCATTCGCATAAAACCCAGGCTCTTTCTGATGAAGAAGAAAATCTGGTAGCTGGTAAAAATGTTCGCCTCTATTTATTGTGCCAGGCGCTTGGCGCATCTTCCGCTCCGATTAACATAGCTCTTGGAGGATTGGTCGGCAGCCAGCTTTTGGGAGAAGATAAATCCCTCGCTACAGCTCCGGTTACCTCCTACAACGTTGGCGTTGCCATTGGTGCTTTGATAGCAAATTTCATCATGAAGCGCATAGGGCGTAAGCTGGGTTTCATGCTTGGCTCTGTTATCGGGGTATTGGGGTTGGTAATTACAGGTCTGACCATCTCGATTGCCCACTTCTGGTTGTTTACTGCAGCACTCGCTATCAACGGCATTGCGAGTGGGTTTGTTCAACAATACAGGTTTGCCGCTGCTGACCGTGGCACGGCCGAGTATAAACCGAAGGCAATTTCAACCATTATGATAGGTGGGGTAGCAGCAGCCATTATTGGTCCGCAGATCGTAATCTTTGCAAGTGGAATGGAAGCCCCATTCTCAAGTGCCTTTTATATGGCAACCGCTTTGTTCATACTTAGTTTTTTCGCCTTGATGCTTCTCAATCCATCCAACCTTGGAAACAAGCAGGATAGTGACGCGCCCTATACTGGCAGAGCAACATCTAGCATTGTGATGCAACCGAGGTTTCTGATTGCTGCATTTTGCGGAACCAGCGCCTACGGATTGATGTCATTTGTAATGACGGGCGCACCACTTGCGATGGTTCAGCACGGACATTCCGTGGAGCATTCCACCTTGGGAATTCAATGGCATGTCATGGCAATGTTTGCCCCAAGTTTTATTACAGGGCACTTGATTGCACGATTTGGCAAGGAAACAATTGTTGCGATTGGTTTGTTGATCCTGATGGCATGCGGTGTCGTGGCGCTTTCTGGTTTGGACTTGATGCATTTCTGGGGATCTTTGATATTGCTTGGCCTTGGCTGGAACTTCGGTTTCATTGGCGCAACCGCAATGTTAACTGACACCTATGAACCTCAGGAAAAAAACAAGGCGCAGGGCGCAAATGATTTTATCATCTTTGGCAGCGTGGCTTTTGCTTCCTTGATGTCAGGCCATACGCTCAACGCATATGGTTGGGACTTCCTGAACTGGATCATCTTTCCAGTATCGGGAATGGCTCTGGTTTCACTTTTGTGGCTTAAGTTGAGGGAAGCCAGGCAAGCAAAACTTGCCTAAGCCGGTCTCTTGCAAGAGGCCTAGAAACCACCGCCTTCAAGTACGGATGGTGGACGCTGACCCTGAGGTGTAGAAGAAGCCGGGCTGGCTCGTCCTGTCAGGATTTGTTTTAGGAACGTAAACTCTTCCCCGCTTGTTGGCGTGGTGCGTGTAATGAAATCAAATACTCGGCCATCCTGAACACCGTAATTTGCGATGCGGTTGACTGTTTGATCTTCATCAAAATAAACCGAAAGCACTTTTTGGTCTATGAGTTTGAGTTTTTCAAATTCATATGTTTTTGCCCGCTTTTGGGAGATATAATAATAAACTTCGTTGCCGAACTGCCCTGTTGTGGATGGCGATCCGAGGGCCAGGATCACCTGATCCTGGCTGGAGCCAATCGGTATAAGGTCCAGCTGGTCCTGCGTGATTACAGCGCCATTGTTGATGACTTTTTGCTCAACGCAACCGGCAATGAGAGGCAAACAAACGACACAAGCCGCAATTGTTTTGAATTTGTATTTTCTAGTCACTGTTTTCCAACCCTAATAACCAAATCCGACACACATAAAGCTCGATATTTTCAATTGATTGATTATATGAGTATGAAGCAGTTTTCAACTCTTGGATAGATGGTTCACTCAAGGTTGAAAACAAATTCATTGTTCATCATTCGAAATCAATCTCCATGTTTTCTTCTTTATTCAAAAAATCAAACTCTCAAACAGCTCCACAACAGCTTTATGGCAGTGTTATGACCCATGCGAGGTCTCCCGAGTTTTTTACTGATTTTGCCGTGCCGGACACGGTTATGGGGCGTTTCGACATGTTGTCCCTTCATGTCTACCTGCTGGCAAGACG
>CALDZZ010000037.1 GCA_937944075.1 uncultured Rhizobiaceae group bacterium | reverse complement strand
TCCCGCGTGACTTGGATCGCATTGGCCCAACGTGGGCTTGAAAGCCATGGGTCGGTGCGGCTGCCTTGCCGTCATAACGAATGGCAACGGGCAGGAAGTGATACTGAATGTCCGGGTACTTGATGCCTGCTTTTGAACGTACAAAGGCTGAAGCCTCAAAATGATTGGTTGCGCCGTCCCCGGTTTTGAACAGTAGCCACTCAAGGCCAATCAGACCTTTTTGGAAAAGATTAAGTCTTGAATAAAGCGAAACAGGCTGTGTGCATTCCTGCTGGATGTAAAGCTCCAGATGATCCATCAGGTTTGAGCCAACGCCCGGGCGATCCGCTACGACATCGATGCCATGTTCTTTCAAATGCTTTGCTGGGCCAATACCTGACAACATTAAAAGCTTGGGCGAGTTGAAGGCGGAAGCGGCAATCACAACTTCTTTGTGTGCTTTAATAAATTGCGTTGAGCCACCACGCGCGATCTCAACGCCTGTTGCGCGTTTGTTTTCAATACGCACTTTTTCTGCAAGGCCGTGAACGATTGTCAGGTTCTGGCGTTTCAGTGCCGGTTTGAGATAAGCATTTGCAGTAGACCACCGACGGCCTTTATAGACCGTGCGCTCCATGGCGCTAAAGCCTTCTTGTTTTAATCCGTTGTAATCTTCGGTAAAGCCAAAACCTGCCTGTTTGCCTGCCTCGATGAAGGCTTCAAAAAGCGGTCTGGTCATTTCACCACGCGTGACATGCATGGGGCCGTCTGTGCCGCGCGCACCTTCTTCACCGCTTTCTAAAGCGTGCTGCGAGGTTTCCATGCGTTTGAAGTACGGTAGCACGTCAGCGTAAGACCAGCCCTTGGCACCTTGTGCTTCCCAGTGATTGAAATCTTCGGCATGACCACGCACATAAACCATGCCGTTGATGGAGGATGAACCGCCAATCACCTTGCCACGCGGTGCTGCAAGTCTGCGCCCGTTCAGATGGGGTTCCGGGTCTGTTTGATATTCCCAATCATACATTGGCATGTTCATAGGAAAGGAGAGCGCGGCTGGCATTTGGATCAAAGGGCCGATGTCCGACCCGCCATATTCAATGACGATTACTGAATGCCTGCCGTCTTCAGACAGGCGTGATGCCATGGCAGAACCCGCAGAGCCAGAGCCTATGATTACATAATCAGCAGAAAATTCAGGAGTGATATTTTGTGATCCGGACATGTGTTCAGTCTATCAAAATGAGTGTTTTTGTATATCCTTGCACCGATATTATTGGGTCTTTCCTGTACCAAGAACGACTTAACCGTCTTTATTAATTTTAACAATATTCATTTTGAAAGGTGACAATAACACTACGAATCAGTTAGCGATTCGCAGTATGAGACTTTTATGTGGCGGTAAATCACACATTCTGGAAGGCATATGTTGGATATGAAGACCAACAATTCAGGGCTGAAACAGTCTCTTAGAGTCAGTGTTGCGTACGACAAATTTTGGCGGAAATTTATTTCCAATTAGAAATTCAATCACGGGGACTAATATGAATTTCATGAAAACCGGGCAGGAATCAAACGGCAGCAATACATTTTCAAGGCTTGTTTCTAGCAGGGCGGCTGTATCGGCTATTGCATTGATGACTGCACTTGCTCCAGTAGTACCGGCCTGGGCGACAATTGACAACACTGTTACGGCAACTGGTTCTTCACCTGGCAATACAGATGATATTACAGCAACGGACACTGAAAACGTGGATGTTGAAGATGCGGATCCGCAAGTTGTTACTACCAAAACTGCAACTTTGCTGAATGGGGTCGCTTTTGACCCTGATACAGCCAATGTTGGCGTAGGCGATGTCATTACCTATGAATATACATTTTTGAATGATGGCAATGTTACCATTACCAATATCAGTCTTACCGACGTTCATGATGGCAATGGTACACTCACTCAAAATGACAATGAGGTTTTGACGGACAATGGCACTACGGGTGACAGTACGGACAGCTCAATTGATGCAATTCCCTCACCGCAAAATGGTGTCTGGGACTCCCTTGCACCAGGTGATTTGATTACCCTTACCTCGACTTACACCGTCACGCAGGCTGATATCGATGACAATGGTGGTGGTGATAATGACCTCGATAACACCGTTACCTTCTCTGCAACACCTGCAGCAGGCTCGATTGATCCGGCAGATCTGACTGTTGATGAATCCGTTGATCTTGAAGATGCGGCACCATCCTTGAATGTCGACAAGCTTGCAACACTGGTCAATGGCAACCCGCTGGCCAACCCTGATGCAGCCAATGTTGCTGTTGGTGATGTGATTACCTACACCTACACCGTAACCAATGATGGTAACGTTCCAATCTCAGCAATTTCACTTGCTGACTCGGTTACAGCAGGTACGGGTGGAGATCCAACACCAATTCTGGATGATTTGTCATTGAACGATGTTGCCCCAACAGGAGACTCCAGCGATGATGCTGCAGATGAGAGCTTTGATGTTCTTGGTGTAGGTGATTCCGTTGAGTTCACAGGCACATACACCGTTACTCAGGATGACGTTGATAATCTTCAGTAAGACACTTGATAACAAAGACCTTTAGCGAGGTTTTTGCCTAAAAAGTTCAAGACCCGCATTAATTTGAAAATTGGTGCGGGTTTTTTCTTGCGCGAAATCCGCCTCCAGCCGCCTCATTCAGTTTTGCTAAATCATGGTTAACGCATAATTAACCCGACTCATTGCATTCCTTAGGGAGAGGATTGTTTATGAGACGAAATTATTGGCAACAAAATGGTTACGCTGATTATAAAGCGTTGCGGTTTGCGACGCTAATTCCTTGTGTCATTTTTTCATTCGGTCTTGCAGGCATGGCGCATGCAACAATCAACAATACTGTTACCGTAACGGGTTCATCTCCTAACGGTAGCAATGATGTCACGGCCACGGATGATGAGCAGGTAGATGTCGTTGATGCAATCAACGAATTGACCATCGTCAAAACAGCCATCCTCAATGACGAGATCACCAGCGACAACTTTGCTGAAGCTGGAGAAACAATCACTTACACATTCGATGTGACCAATAGCGGGAATGTCACGATTACCAATGTCGTTGTGAATGACACGACGAACGCAACAAACGGTCCTGTTGTGCCTTCGAATGAAGTGATCTTACTCGACAACGGAACATTGCTGGATTCAACAGATACCGCTCAAGACGGTGTCTGGGAAAGTCTGGCACCAGGCGACACTGTCCGTTTCAGTGCGACTTACACAGTAACTCAAACGGACGTGGATACACTGAACTAACAAAGAGGCGGGGATAAATTGAACATTTATTATAGCAACATTTTCGCTTTCTTTTCACAGAAATGAAACTTTTTTCAATGGGGAAAGCTGAAATGAAAAATACACACTTTACAAGAATTTCGGGTCTCAAGGGACTTGGCATCTCTTCTCTGGCACTACTCACAGCCGTAGGTGCCGTGACGCCTACTTATTCTGCGATTGATAACTCCGCTGTTGCGGTCGGTACGTTTAACGCAGCAGATGATACAACCTCTGCCCCGGATACGGCCAGTGTTCCGGTTCTTCAAAACCGTGATCTCAGT
This sequence comes from uncultured Rhizobiaceae group bacterium, assembly GCA_937944075.1. GTDB lineage: Bacteria > Pseudomonadota > Alphaproteobacteria > Rhizobiales > Rhizobiaceae > JAALLB01. The sequence goes on along the minus strand of CALDZZ010000037.1, from coordinate 27,895 downwards.
ATTGCCAAGTCAGTCTTTACAGCACCTTCTACCGCTTTGGGTGGTGATGCCGCCAATACGGACGCTGGTGATGAAATCGTTTACCGCTATACAATTACCAACAATGGTTCGGTCACTGAAAACAATGTTGCACCGAACGATCCAGGTCCAACATTCAATGGCGCGAATGGTGCCGGTTCACTGGGTGCCTTTACAGAGGTAACTGGCGCTGGTGCGGGCACAGGGGATGCCGCAACGCTTGCTCCTGGTGAGACGGTTGTTTTCGAGGCAACCTATACCCTTGCACAACTTGATGTGCTGAATGCTGCCGGTGTTACCGATGGTGTTTCAAACGTTGCAACAGCAACTTCGGATGATATTCCGAATTCGCCGCCTTCACCGCCAGCACTAACTGAAATTCCAGCCGTACCTGCGCTTGATATTGTCAAGGTCGCGGTACTCAATGATGAGATAAATGCTGATAATCTGGCAGAAGCTGGCGAGACCATCACTTATACCTACACCGTTACCAACTCAGGCAATGTCGCTCTGACAAATGTTGGTATTCAGGATACGCACGAGGGAACCTTGCTGACAGGCGCGAACCTGCCTGCAGGTGAAGCCATCACAACTGAAGGCCCATTAGGACCCTCTGATATTGGTGTTTCTGACGACGGTGTGATTGACACGCTTGAGGCTGGAGCAACTGCGACCTTCACAGTAACGCTCACTGTAACACAAGACGAAGTGGATGACGGCTAATACAGAGAAACCTCTTTAGAAGCTCATATAATGAAGCATTTGCGCCCTCATAAAACAAGCAAGCCAAACTGGCTGAAGCGCGGAATTCGTTCCGCGTTCCAGGCCTTTATGGCATTTGTATTTTTTATGGCGCAGGTGCATGCATCCCTTGCAGCAATTGATAATGATGCACGTGCTGTCGGGGTTTTTAACGGGTCTGCCATCACAACCTCTATCAGTTCACAATCTGTCCCCGTTATTCCGCCCAATCCTGACATCGCAGTAACCAAGGCAGGCGTCCTCAATGATGATGACGGTACGCCGGGGCTGAGTGCAGGGGACACGATTTCTTACACGGTTACAGTGACAAATCCTGGAAATGTCTCCCTAACAGGCATAACGGTCACAGACCCGCTTGTGACGCTGGTTTTGCAGTCTGGGGACCTTGATAATGATTTCCGACTGGATGCTGATGAAACCTGGATTTATACAGGTGATTATACAATTACCGGTTTTGATCTGGCGACCAATGGTGGTGGCGATGGTGATATTGACAATACGGTTACGGTAGACAGCAATGAAACCCCACCGGAATCTGCCACACAACAAACTCCAATCAATCCGGATGTTGCGCTTCTTGTCAGTAAAGAGGGTACACTCAATGACAATGACAGCATTAATGGCGTCAGTGCAGGAGATACGATTGACTATGTCATTCGCGTTGAAAACACCGGAGTTGCCTCGCTGACCAACATCAATCTTGATGACACGCAGGTTCAGGGGGCTACCTCCACTCAGCTTGTACCGACTTTCTCGGGTGGTGATACAAACAACAATACTGAAATCGATGCGGGTGAAATCTGGACGTACACGCTCACCTATACGCTTACGCCTGCGAATATCAGTAATGGCAATGACCTGGTCAATACGGTTTCTGTAACAACAGATGAAATTGGTCCAAGAGAGGCCAGCGATACGCAGGTCATCCCTGGCGCTGTAAACAGTTATACAATGCAGAAGATTGCAAGTCTTGTTGATGGCGATGGCGATGGTCTTGGTGATGCTGGTGAGACGATCAATTACACATTCCGCTTTACCAATACCGGAAACCGCATTCTCACCAACCTTGCCGTAAATGATTTATTGCCGGGATTGTCTGAAATTTCCTGTGCCGGGGATCTGGATAATGACAATGATATCGATTCCTTGAACCCCGCTAGTTCGCTCGATTGTACGGCAAGTTATATCATCCAGAATTCAGATGCAGCGAGCGGGTCTGTTGAGAATACTGCTACTTCAAGTGCAACCGAAAACGATATGATTACCCCGGTTCTGGAAGATGACACTGCAAATGACAATTCCACTTCAACACCAGTTGATCGTATCGTTGATCTCGATGTTAGCAAGTCTGGCATGCTGAATGATGATGATGGCACTTTGGGTGTATCAGCTGGTGACACGATTGATTATACCATTGAGGTTTCCAATCCGGGAACTGTTCCGCTTACGAATGTAACCGTGGACGATCCTCTTGTTGCGCTATCTTTTCAGTCTGGAGATGCCAACAACAATACTGAACTCGATATGGGTGAAGTGTGGATTTATACCGGCGTCTATACTTTGACCGCGACAGACATTTCTACAAATGGTGGTGGTGATGGTGATATTGACAATACGGTTACTGCAAATTCTGACCAAACGGCGACTGAGACTGCAAGCAATGAAGTAGACATCAGCTCTGGTGTCTCACTTCAGGTTACCAAAAGTGGTGTGCTCAATGATGATGACGGCAACCCGGGCATTACTGCCGGTGATACGGTTGAATATACCATCACTGTTGAAAATGACGGTTCAAATGATCTGACCAATGTCACGGTTGGTGATAGCTTGACGCAAAACGGCAGTACGGTCGCTCTGACACCGACACTGGTTAGTGGTGACACTAATAATGACGGTATTCTGAACCCGGCTGAAACCTGGTCTTACAGGGTTATCCATACACTGAGCGCGGCTAATATCTCCGATGGTAACAATCTGGTGAATACTGCCACGGTTACGACGGATCAAACCGGGCCTGAAAGTGACAATGACATCCAGGTGCTTGCGCCGCCCAATGACTCTTTCACCATGGTAAAAATTGCAACCCTCAACGATGGTGACAGTGATGGTCTTGGGGATCCTGGTGAGGACATCAATTATACCTTCAGATTTACAAACACGGGACCGCGTCCTCTCACAAATCTGTCTGTTAATGACGAACTCCCTGGACTAACAACGATCCTTTGCTCCAACGATGGTGACAATGATGGAGACATTGATCTTTTGAATGTTGGTCAGTCTCTTGACTGTGTGGCTGTCTACACCGTTCAGGTTAGTGATGTGACCAACGGTTCAGTTGATAATACCGCTACATCGTCTGCAACGGCATCTGATGGTGTTACACCAGTTGTTGAAGACAATTCTGAAAACAATAATTCAACATCTACCCCAACTGATACAAACATCTCACTTGATGTGAACAAGACGGTTGCCTCTGCGGTTGAAGTTCTTCCGAATGTGGTTGAGGTCGAGTATCTTCTTGAACTGTCAAATACCGGATCTGTACCTCTTACCAATTTGACCCTGGAAGATGACTTGGCCAGTGCAGTATCCGCGCCAGCACAAATTGTCGGGCAGGGTTCTGTAACAGTGTTTTCGGGCTTTACCGGAAGCGGCACAATCAATGCTGCCTATGATGGTATTGGAAATAACCAGCTATTCAATGGCGATGTTCAACTGGCTGCCGGGGCTGTCGGGCAGGTTCGCATTCAGGTGCGGATTGACCGACGTGCGCAATCGCTTGTTACCCGAAATGTTGCCATAGCAACTACAACACAAATTCCAGGTACAACGCCATCTGACAACCCGGATGATCCAACCAGTGATATAGATCCAACCTTGTTCAATAGTGCTGATCTGGATGGTGACGGCGCGCCTGATGCTAATGAGTCGCCCAATGGTGACCGTGATAATGATGGCGTTTCCGACCAGGCAGATTATGACCCTACTGGCTACTTCTATTGTGAAGCAGACGGTACCATTGTAACAGGTGGTCGCATTGCCGTGGTCAATGTCTTTACTGGCGGGTCGCAAATAGGTGTCGGCAGCAGCAATGACATCAATATCATCCGTGATGGTAGTGATGGATCATACCAGTTCTATGTAACAGCACCTGGAACCTACCGCCTTGTTGTAACACTGCCACCTGATTCAGTTGCAAGCACCGATCATCTTTCATCCGGCACTCTTGATGTAACCTCTCTACTTCCTGCCAACCCGGGTATTCTGGGTAGTGGTGAAGTTCGTAATACAGGCGTGTTGAACGATTTCAGCGTTGCAGCCAATCCGTTTTATACCGAGTTTGTGATCAATGCAGGCGATCCGTCTGTCTTCAATAACAATATCCCTCTGGGTCTTTGCGGTGTTGCGGAAATCACTGCTGAAAAGGGTATTGCAAGCGGACCTTCCCTACAGGCGGATGGTACATCAGACATCACATACCGACTTGCTGCCGAGAATACCGGTACACAGCGCATTGATAATGTGACCCTGCAAGACAATCTTGCGAATGCATTTGGTGCCGGTAACTTTACGGTTTCCAACGTTTCCATAGAACAGGCTCCAACAGGATTTGGCGCTACTGTCCAAAATGGCTTTAACGGGGTAAATGCAATTGACTTGCTGACAACTGGTGGCACGCTTGAGCCAAATGAAAGAGTTTCAATTCTCTTGCGTGTGAACATCGATGCACCGCATGGCGGCTATACCAATACGGTAACTGCAGGCGGTTCAGATGGACGCACAGGCGCGCCAATCCCCGAGACAACAACCAGCATTAGTGTCGATATCCTGCGCGGCATACCTGACGGCATTGTTGCAACGAAGACGACACCTGTGGATGCAGCTCCCATCGGCGGCGTGGTTCCTTATACGATTACGTTTGAGAATACTTCAAACTCACCTGTCAACGGTGTTGATCTTGTTGACCTCATGCCACACGGCTTCTCCTATGTTGAAGGTTCGGCACTGGTGAATGGAACGCAGATCGATCCGGTGCTAGTTGATTGGAATTTGGTATGGGCCAATCAGAGCATTGCTCCAGGTCAGCGCATTACGATCTCATTCTCGTTGGTTGTGGGTGCAGGAATTACCGGGAAAGAGTTTATCAACACAACGGTAGCGCGCGATCCGCGTGATAGTTCGGATGTATCAAACCGGGCAACTGCTGTCATCAGACTTGAAATAGAATCCGCCTTCCAGTGTAGCCACATTATTGGCCGCGTCTTTGATGACCTGGATGCGGATGGTTACTATGATGAAGGTGAGCCTGGTTTGGGTGGTGTGCGTGTTGTCTCGGTCAACGGCCTGTTGATTACAACCGATGAATTTGGCCGCTATCATGTTGCCTGTGATGTCATTCCGGCTGACCGTATTGGCTCAAACTATATTCTCAAGCTGGATAACAGAACCCTGCCTACCGGCTATACGGTGACGAGTGAAAATCCGCGTGTTGTGCGGGTGACACAAGGCAAACTTGCCAAGATAAATTTCGCAGCTTCAAGACTGCGTACCATCAATATTGATCTGGATGACAGCTCATTCAAGGGATCCACAAAGAGCCTGAAACGCTCAGCACTTGTAGACATCGGCAAGGTCTTGCCGCTGCTGGAAGAAGAGCGCTCGGTTCTCAATCTGAATTATCAATCACAGGGCAAAAGATCGCGGTTGCAGCGGTCACGCGTAGAGTCAGTAAAAGCCCTGATCAACAAAGCCTGGAAGTCGCGCAAGCGTCCTTACAAGCTGGATATAGAAACTGACGTTAAATAGTTCCGAGTAAGCGTTTTTAATAGAAAAATCACCCATGGTTAACCCATGGGTAACCATTGGTGGGTCATAGATTGTTAACCATGTTTGGTAACAGATTATTCATAACCCGCCGTGTCAGGGGAACTTCTTTTGATACAGGCAAAATGCGCTTTAGGAAGTTGATGCTTTCTGCTGCCGCAGCGCCGTTCATGATGTTGACCTCCTTGTCTGTGGCTCATGCCAATGATCTTGATATCTTGTTGCAGGCAGAAGATGCAGCTGTTGCTGCACCACAAAAAATATCGCATACAAAACCAGCGCCAACAAATTCCGGTATATCAATCTCGGTTGATGGTGAGACGGTTTTGGGTAACCCGACACCAGAAGATACCATTATCCGCACAGATCGCGATCTGGAGGCTGTTGATATCCAGATAAAGTTTGACGGACTGGATGTTACCCGCAGACTTAATGTTGCAACACCAGAGTTGCGCAATTCCTACAAGCCTGGTGAGGTTATTGCTTTCAGGGGATCGTGGAATTATCCCGATTGGATAGACCGTGCGGAAATTCATATCTATCGAAGCATAGACAAGCCGAATGCGCAAACGGTTGCCCATCCTGTAGAAATTATTGCCATGCCAACGCGTGGAGAAAACTCCGGCAAGGTCGAGTGGAAAAGTTTCTCGGATGTGAGTGACCCAAGCCTGAACGGAGGCGATTTTTCCTACGTCTTGCGTGTATATGATGACAAGGGACGGTTTGATGAGACATTGCCACTACACCTGGTCATCAGTGAAGAGGAGCCTCTCTACATTGACAAAAATCTGGGCAAGGAACCTGCGGTTGCAGTTGGTGAAGCGGATGATCGTACAGGTGTCTCCAATATACCGCTTTATGGTGGATCAGTCACAGTTTATGGCCGTCATGTGCCTCCGGGCTATACGGTTGAGGTTTTAGGCCAGGAAATTCCGGTTGATAATGGCCAGCGTTTTGTAACTAGCCGTATATTGCCGCCGGGTGATCATGCGGTGGATGTTTCGGTATCCGGGCTTGGCAAGGATTCCGGGCTTCAGTTTGAGCGTGACATCAACATTCCTGATAGCGAGTGGTTCTATGTTGGTCTTGCAGACATAACGCTTGGAAAACGCTTGGGTGAAGATGCCCAAATGCTGGTTGATGTGCACCCGAACGAATTTTCGGATACCACCTTCCGACGCGGCCGCCTTGCGTTTTATGTGAAAGGCAAGATCAAGGGTTCCACGCTTTTGACTGCTGCCTTTGATACAACCGAGGAAGAACTCGACGAAATTTTCGATAATCTGGACCGCAAGGATCCCAGACGTCTTTTGCGCAATCTTGATCCGGACGACTTTTACCCAGTGTTTGGTGATGACAGCACAACCGTTGATGATGCACCTACTTCAGGCAAGTTTTATGTCCGTCTGGAAAAAGGCAAAAGCCATGTTCTTTGGGGTGACTTCAAAACCCGTATTGATGGCACAGAGCTTGCCCGTTACGAGCGTGGTCTCTACGGCGCAAAGGTTCATCTTGAGTCGGATTATGTAACCAGTCATGGCCAGCCGGTTGCAGAGCTTGAGGCATTTGGTGCAGAGCCTGGAACACTGCCGCAACGCGATGAATTGCGTGGTACTGGTGGCTCGGCTTATTTCCTGAGGCGTCAGGATATCAATCGGGGTTCCGAGCAAATTACGATTGAGCGCAGGGACCGTGTTACAGGTGAAGTGGTTGAGCGTACTGTTTTGCGTGCGGATGAAGATTACCAGATTGATTACATTCAAGGCGTGGTACTGTTAAGGCGCCCTCTGCAATCCCAAGGGGGTACAACGAGCGCAGTTCGCCAAGGTGTGACGGGGGATCAGGAAATCTTCCTAGTGGCGGTATATGAATATACACCAACACTTACTGACCTTGATGGCTACACCTATGGTGGACGCGGGCAGGTCTGGATTACCGATAATCTTAGAATTGGTGCAACCGGCTATCTGGAAGATACCGGGTTTGCAGACCAAAGACTGTATGGTCTGGATGCTCACTTGCGCATATCGCCAAAGAGCTATTTCGAACTCGAATGGGCGCAATCTGAAGGTAGTACCTTTGGAGTTGTTACTTCCACAGATGGCGGGTTTATTTTCAATCCTGTTTCTGGCGCAGGTCCTGCAAATGGTACAGCTGACGCATATCGAGCAAAGCTTTCACTTGATTTGGGCGAATTGAGTGATGGGCAGCTGGAAGGCACTGTTGGTGGTTATTATGAAAGCCGCGAGGCAGGCTTTAATGCGCCAGGACGTTACACAACTGTTGATGAGCGGCTGTCGGGTGTATTTGCAGATATCAAACTCGACGAAGACACAACCCTTCGTGCAAAATATGATGAAGTGAACCGTGCTGATGGTGACAATCGCCGTGAAATTTCTGCCGAGGTTGAGCGTCGTTTCAACGATGAATATACGGGAAGCATTGGCATAACCCATTCTGATTTCGCCTCTCGTGTCGGAACCGGTACCGGCTTTGGGGAAAGAACAGATGTGGGCGCAAGGCTTACACGGACACTGGATGAGAAAAACAAGGCGTGGATTTTCGGCCAGGCAACTGTATCACGAGACAAAACAAGAGAACGCAATGATCGTGTTGGTATCGGTTTTGAGCGCCAGATAACCGACAGGCTTTCTGCTGAAGCAGAGGTCTCTTACGGAACGCTGGGCTTTGGTGGTCTTGCCGGACTTGTTTATACACCGAATGTAGATGACAAATATTACGTTGGGTATCGCATTGATCCTGATACAACTGCAGGTGACTTGAACGGATATGATCCATTTGGCCGTGACCTTGGTTCAATCGTCTATGGTGCAAACCGTAAAATCAATGACAAGGTTTCTGCCTTTTTTGAAGAGAATTATGATTTCTCCGGAACACAAAGATCCCTCACACATACCTATGGTGTGACGTATACGCCAGATGCGGTATGGACAGTGAATGCAGGCTTTGAGGCTGGTGAAATCTTTGATGAAGTCAACGGTGACTTTGATCGTATTGCAGTATCAACAGGCGTATCCCTGCGTGATGAGGTTAAAAATGCATCGCTTCGTTTCGAAGCCAGATTTGAGGAAGGTCAGAATGCGGCCATTCGGGATCGCAATACCTACCTCTTGAGTGGTCAGTACGGGCATTTGCATAATGATGACTGGCGCTTTATTGCCAGTATTGATGCGGTTCTGTCCGAGTCTGATCAGGATACTATTTTGGATGGTGATTACATTGAGGGCTCAATAGGCTGGGCCTATCGTCCGGTGGACAGTGATCGCCTGAATGCACTTTTCAGGTATACCTATCTTGAAGACCTGCCGGGCGCACAACAGGTCAACGCACAAAACCAATTGCTTGGCCCACGTCAGCGCAGCCATGTGCTGGAAGCAGATTTTGTTTACCAGGTGAATGAACGCCTATCCGTTGGTGGCAAATACGGCTTTAGAACGGGCCAAGTAGAGACTTCGAGGGGAACAGGCAACTTCCAGGATTCATCCGCTCATCTTGCGATTGCAAGAGCAGATTATCACGTCATCGACAAATGGGATCTGTTGCTGGAAGCGAGAGCCTTGTGGCTACCGGAACTTGAGCAAACAAATACAGGAATACTAGCCGGTGCATATTACCACCTTGGTGATAACCTCAAGCTTGGTGTCGGTTACAACTTTGGGCAATTCTCGGATGACCTAACCGATCTTACCTATGATGATGAGGGTGTGTTCATCAACGTAATAGGCAAGTTCTAGGGTAGGCTCCCGTTCTGGCTCAATTCCAAATTATCTATTCAGCCGCTTGCATCAATTTTGTTGTATCAAGCCACATGGCAAAATCTTTGAGCGCTCTTGCACTCATGATTTTCTTTTTTGCTATTGTCTTGTCCTTGCCACGCCAGCGCTTTACACCTTCCGGTTTTTTAAGAAGGCTTTTGTCTACCGGTGGCAAAAGGCCAAAGTTCACATTCATGGGCTGGAAAGAGCGTTTGGATTTCTCATTGCTCTCGCCTGTTTCATCGTAGGCGACATGGCCTGTTGTGATGTGATGAAGCAATGCACCCATGGCAGATGATACCGGTGGCAGTTCAAGGGTTTTGCCCTCAAGTTCTGCAACGGCAAAGCGGGCTGCCAGAATGCCGATAGAGGCGCTTTCCACATAACCTTCACAGCCGGTTATCTGACCGGCAAACCGGATATGGGGTTTGTTTTTGAGGCGCAGTCTTTCATCCAGTACCTTGGGTGAATTGAGGTAGGTATTGCGATGTATGCCACCCAAACGGGCAAATTCTGCATTTTCCAAACCTGGAATGGACTTGAATATATCTGCCTGCGCCCCGTATTTCAGTTTGGTTTGAAAGCCAACAATATTGTAAAGTGTACCAAGGGCATTATCCTGCCGCAGTTGAACCACTGCATAGGGTTTTTCTTCTGGTTTGTGGGAATTGGTCAGCCCCATGGGTTTCATTGGGCCGTGGCGCAAGGTTTCACGTCCTCTTTCCGCCATAACCTCGATGGGAAGGCAACCATCAAAATAGGGAACGTTTTCCCATTCCTTGAACTCCGTTTTGTCCCCCTCGATCAGCGCATCAATAAAAGCATTATACTGGTCTTCATCCAGAGGACAATTGATGTAGTCCTTGCCATTTCCACCAGGGCCAATCTTGTCATAACGCGATTGGAACCAGGCCTTGTCAAGATTGATGGAATCAAAGTGTACAATTGGCGCAATTGCATCGAAAAAGGATAATTCGTCTTCTCCGGTTGCCTGGGCGATTTCATTTGCAAGGTCGGGAGAGGTAAGAGGGCCCGTTGCAATAATGGTCTGGCCCCAGGATTCAGGTGGAAGACCAGTTACTTCCTCGCGTATAATTTCAATATTGGGATGGGCTTCCAGTTTCCTGGTTACTTCATCTGAAAAGGCATCACGGTCCACGGCAAGGGCAGAGCCGGCTGGCACCTTGTGCTTGTCACCGCAGGTCATGACTAGAGAACCTGCCTGGCGCATTTCTTCATGAAGGACACCTACAGCATTGGTTTCGCTGTCGTCGGATCTAAAGGAGTTGGAACATACAAGCTCTGCGAGGCCTTCAGTATTATGCGCATCAGTCTTGCGGGTTGGGCGCATCTCAAACAGTCTTACTTTTGCGCCCAGTTCTGCTGCCTGCCATGCAGCTTCAGAACCTGCAAGTCCGCCGCCTATGATGTTGATCTTGTCTGTCACGCTTGTTCCTCGCTTGAAATTTCTCTCCTACTTATATCCCCTGTCTGCAAAAGCAACAACGCCCGCTACAAAAATGTAGCAGGCGCTGATGGAAAGGGCCAAGCTGTAAGGGGGAGGGCTGACCCTTTGATCTTCTTCCAACGGGAGGAGAGTTGGAAGAAAAATTATTTATCGCATTTAGCGTACGTTGCGTGCAACGTATGTAATGTCGCCACGTGTGATGCCCAAGTCATCAAGTTCGCGGTTAGACAAAGCGCTAAGCTCGGATACTGTACGACGGTAATTGCGCCATTTTCTGAAAGAACCGATCATGTTCATTTTACTTACTCCAAGTGAATTTTGTTGAAACAGATATAACCTTACGTAGCGATAACAACCAGTGTTATTACCGAATGTCAGATATGCAAAAACCGCAGGGCGTTATTAAGAAAAAGTAAAGATGATTTTGAGGTGCTTGCAAGGCTACTTTGTGACTTTCATGTCTTACGTAAAACCAGGTTACTGCAAGTCTGATACTGCATTTCGCCGTAACGTTGTGGCAGGTGACTGCATCCTGTATAAAGCCACAAGAAAGTGGAGCCTGATTGCATGAAAATGATTAATAAAAATGATTTGCCGGAAAAAATGTGTCCGGTCTGTGATCGGCCTTTTTCCTGGCGAAAGAAGTGGGAAAAAAACTGGGAAGAAATTGTTTACTGCTCTGCCAAATGCAGACGCAACAAGAATAAGCCTAAAGAAGAATAGATTTCGTTTGCTTGTGGCTTTTTGTGCCCTTTCCATTCAGTTCAAGAATGAGTAGAAAGACAGCGAGTTAATTTCTAGGACAGGCCTACAGATGAAAATTTCAGATAACCCGAAACTCGTAACCATATTTGGCGGTTCAGGATTTGTTGGCCGCTACCTTGTTCGTGCCCTTGTGAACAGGGGATACAGGGTTCGGGTTGCTGTGAGGCGACCTGATCTGGCCGGTTTTCTGCAACCGTTGGGAAATGTAGGGCAGATTCAGCTTGTGCAAGCCAATCTGCGCTATCGCAATTCCGTTGATGCTGCTGTTAAGGGATCGGATGTTGTTATCAACCTTGTTGGCATTCTAGCCCAATCCGGAAAGCAAAAATTTGATGCGGTTCAGACTTTTGGTGCCCGTGCCATAGCTGAGGCGACACGTGCCGAAAAAGCAAAACTGATCCATATGAGTGCAATTGGTGCAAACCCTGACTCGGCTTCCGCCTATGGAGAGAGTAAGGGCAAGGGTGAAGAAGCGGTTCATGAAGTCTTGAACGATGCAATCATCATAAGACCTTCCATTGTGTTTGGTCAGGAAGATGATTTCTTTAACCGTTTTGCTGCCATGGCAAAAGTATTTCCAGCGCTACCCCTGATTGGGGGTGGGACAACGCGTTTTCAACCGGTTTATGTCGGAGACGTTGCAGAAGCCTTTGTATTGGGAGTGGATGGTAAATTATCTCCGGGAAAAATCTATGAACTGGGCGGGCCGCAAACTCCGACGTTCCGGGAGTGTCTTGAAATCATGTTGAAGGAAATAGGACGCAAGAAAATGCTGGTTTCCCTGCCATGGTTTGTTGCCGGGATGATGGGAAAGGCGCTTGGTTGGTTGCCAGGCGCGCCGATCACATCTGATCAGGTGATAATGCTCAAGACAGATAATGTGGTTTCCGATGAAGCCATTCGCCAAAAACGCACACTTGAGGGGATGGGGATCACGCCGACGCCCATGGCGGCAATCCTGCCGACTTATCTGGTGCAATATCGTCCTCATGGCCAATTTACGAAGATTGCTGACGAGGGCGAATAATTGAATGCTCTCTCAAGTTTTCTCCCTGAGGGCTTGAGTATTTTTGCTGCGCTAATCCTTGTCGTTGCAAGTTTCTTTACTTCTGCCCTGACCGCAGCTGTCGGCGTTGGCGGTGGTTTGCTGATGCTTGCACTGATGTCCTATATTCTTCCCATATATGCTCTGATTCCGGTTCATGGCCTTGTCCAATTGGGCTCAAATGTTGGGCGCTCTTATGTTCAGTGGCTTTATATCAGTTGGCCTGTTGTCCGGATTTTTCTTCTTGGAAGTCTTTTTGGTGTCTTGGCAGGGGCCATGTTTGTCGTCCAGCTTCCTGAAAACCTTCTGCGTGGTTTGTTGGGATTGTTCATTCTGATTGTCGTTTGGATCAAGTTTCCCAAATTGGCAAGCCCGGGTTCCCTGATGATTGCTTCAGGTGGTCTGGTCACAACTTTTGTAACCATGTTTGCAGGGGCGACCGGCCCTCTTGTGGCTGTATTCTTGAACAGGGTTTTTACCGAGCACAAACAAATGGTTGCAACCCATGGCATGACGATGAGTGTGCAGCATGCTCTCAAAGTGGCTGCGTTTACGTTTGCTGGATTCGCTTTCATGGAATGGATGCCGCTGGTCATGATCATCATTGCTTCAGGCTATGCAGGCACAAGGGCAGGCAGCCGTTTGCTTGAGCAACTGCCCGAAGCGAAGCTTAAACTGTTTTTTAAGGGTGTTATGACCCTCGTTGCGCTGGATATGTTGAGATCACTTTTTGTTTATTCCATATTAACTTTTGGCTGACATGTTTTAACCATCAGCTGGGCGGCGGATACGGAGTTCTTATTATGTATGTGCGCGCCTCTTTTACGTCTCTCTTTACAGCAGCAAAACGAGCCGACAACCTGCGCGAAAACCGCAGGAAGTTCTCGCGCGAAGATACAGGTGAGATGGCAGAAATCATTGTAGATTTGACGGGCCATACCATAGAGTGTGTTGTTCATAATATTTCCGATGGTGGTGCCATGATCGAAGCATGCATTAATCCGCTGCCAGAACGGCCCATACTCAATTACAAGAAACGCGGTATCCGAAAACTCTTTCGTGTTGTTTGGTCTGACGGTATTAATTCAGGTATTGAATTCATCAGGGATGAACCTGAACTCATCCTCGTTTCTCAGTCCAATAAAGTGCTATGATTGATATCAGGCCGAGGATGGCAAAGCCTGCAACAAGAGGTATTACCGTATTGTCAAACTGATTTCCGATGACCCAGCCAATGGGTATGGAAATGAAGGTTGAAACTGAACCAACAACCGCAGCGCCAAGGCCTGCCATGTGCCCCACAGGTTCCATTGCCAATGCATTGAAGTTGCCAAACAGGATGCCGATGCAAAAAAAGGCAGCCAGTAACCATGCCATGAAACTCCACAAGTTAGGTACACCTGCCTGTTGCATTACATAAGCCAGAAACAAGAACGAGATTGCCGTTAGCACGCACAATGCCCACCAGGTCAGAAAGCGCATTCCGTGTTTGACAACCACTTTGGAGTTGAAGGCGCTGGCAAGGCCAATGGTCAGTGCGGCTGCACCAAAATAGATGGCGAAATAGTTTCCGGTCTTATAGGTGGTCTGAAAAATCTGCTGGGCAGAATTCAGGTATCCAAGGAAGGCGCCAAAAATAATTCCGGATGCAATGGTATATCCTGCAACAATTCGCTGACTCAACAGTTCTTTCATGCCACTGATGATGGATGCCATTGAAAAGGTTCGGCGGTTTTCAGCTGACAGGGTTTCAGGTTGCCTCAAGGCAAACCAAGAGAACGCAACAAGCGCAGTGCAAAGAAGTAGCGTAAAGATATGCCGCCAGCCTGATAGAGCCATAACACCCTGTCCAATTGCAGGTGCAACTGCAGGCACGATGATGAAGATGGCCATGACTATGGACATTATGCGGGCCATTTGCCTGCCGGAATAACCGTCGCGTACCAGTGCAATGCTGACAATGCGGGGTGAAGCAGCTCCCAGTCCTTGTAAAAGCCTGCCAAAAAGCATCGAATTAAAATCACTGGCCAGAGCGGAAATGATGCAGCCGATGATGAAAATTACATAGCCCCAGTAAATGACTGGCTTTCGACCATAGCTGTCAGACAGGGGGCCGGCACACAGTTGCCCTATTGCAAAGCCAAAAAACATTGCAGACAAAACCAGTTGGGAATCATTCGTATTGGCAACATTGAGTTCTTCTCCAATGACCCCCAAGGCGGGTAATACAGCATCAATGGACAAGGCCATGACGGAGGTCATCAGGGCGAGAAGAATTACAAACTCGGCCAGGGGTAGTGGTTTTTGTTCAGGCATGAGCATCCAGATATAAAAGGCGCAAAGTCGCCATCAAATGTGTGTTTATCATTATTGTTTGTGCCGGTCAGTGCCTTATTCGCGTCATTCGTGACGTATTAGGCGAATTGACAAGAATATGAATACGCATAGCCTGATACTGACTGCTTGGAGGAGTTTGACAGATGAATATCAATAGTGCGTTCTCGGTAGAAAACAGGAAAATTGATCCTTCCAGAAAGCCTGGCCTCAAACTGGACGGCACACCTGATGATAATGACCGTATTGAAATCGGACCGACCGATCTTGCTTTTAGCGAATGGCAGGCGGCGGGGCTGGAAATGCCAAACATGCCTGCGTTGAGGCAATATCGATATGAGCGATTGTTGGCAGAACTGCACAAGCGGGATTATGGTGCTGTTTTGATGACGGACCCGCTTAATATTCGGTATGCCACCGATAGTACAAACATGCAGCTTTGGAATACGCATAATCCATTTCGAGCCTGCGCGCTGTTTGCGGATGGTCACATGATTTTATGGGACTATAAAAATTCCCCGTTTCTGGCTGATCACAATCCGCTTGTGAATGAAGTGCGCTCCGGAGCTTCCATGTTTTATTTTGGCAATGGTGACAATGTCGAAAAAGATGCGCATGGCTTTACTTCAGAAGTTGAGAGTCTGATGCGCAAACATGCAGGTGATAATCGCCGTATTGCGGTAGACAAAATCATGATTGCCGGCCTTAAGGCGTTGGAGAAATGTGGACTGGAAGTCATGGAAGGTGAAGAGCTGACCGAGAAAGCCAGAAGCATCAAGGGCGCAGAGGAAATCAAGGCAATGCGATGCGCTGTGCATTCATGTGAAACGGCTGTTCGCAAAATGGAAGAGGCCGTTCAACCCGGCATGAGCGAAGATGATGTATGGTCTGTGCTTCATGCAGAAAACATCAGGCGTGGCGGAGAATGGATTGAAACTAGACTGCTTGCTTCCGGGCCCAGAACCTTCCCCTGGTTTCAGGAGTGTGGCCCAAGAATAATCCAGGAAAATGAAATTCTTGCCTTTGATACAGACCTCATAGGGGTTTATGGCTTGTGCGTGGATATATCCAGAACCTGGTTTACCGGTAGCGGCGAACCTACTGAGCTGATGAAAGAATATTATCAAATAGGCCATCAGCATATCATGGAGAATATGGATTTGATTAAGCCCGGGGTTTCATTCAAGGAACTCGTTTTTGGTGGACATCAACTCGATGAAAAATTTGTTGCAGGCCAGTACAGCTGTCGTATGCACGGGGTAGACTTATGTGATGAGTGGCCCCTGATTGCCTATCCGCAAAACTATTCCCCAGGCGCTTTTGAGTACGAACTTCAACCCGGCATGATGCTTTGTGTAGAGGCCCTCATTGGAACCAGCGAAGCAGGATTTTCCATCAAGCTGGAAGACCAGGTCTTGGTCACAGAAGACGGTTTTGAAAATCTGACAACCTATCCTTATGATGAGCGCCTCATGAGCTGAAATTCTGCCTGGTAAGGTGGCTCATACCAGTTGACCTTATTTCGTCATTTTTTTCATTCAGGACTCGTTCAGTCTTGCCCTGTTATTATCAAATAACGGGGTAAATTAACTTTTCCTTAAACTTAATCTACGAATGATTAATAAATTCATTAAAAGGGTAAGAATCATGAAACGTGGCGCATTATTATTAGCAGCAAGTTTGGCTGTTGCATCTTGTACAAGTACAACGGATCCACTGACAGGCCAGGCACAACGTAGCAATACTGCAATTGGTGCAGGTGTTGGAGCCGCTGTTGGTGCAGTGGCAGGTCTTTTGATCGCAAAAGACAAAAGCGGCAGTGACAGACGCAAGGCTGTTTTGATTGGAGCAGGTGTTGGCGCCCTTACGGGTGGCGGCATTGGCGCTTATCAGGATCGTCAGGAACAGGAATTGCGCCAGCAGCTGGTAAACTCAGGTGTGAGTGTCACCCGAAATGGCAATGACATTGTGCTGAACATGCCATCCAATATTACGTTTGCATCCGGCCAGGACTCACTTAACCCGAGCTTCTCACAAGTTCTGGACTCAGTGGCTATTATTTTGAACAAGTACCCAAGAACCATCTTGGACATTGACGGACACACGGACAGTGTCGGTGATGATGCATCAAATCAGGCTCTTTCAGAACGCCGTGCAATTACTGTGGCGCGCTATTTGAACACACGTCAGGTCGATAGCAGGCGTTTGCAGGTTATCGGCTTTGGCGAAAGCCGCCCAATTGCAGACAATGCATCTGATGCTGGACGTGCTGCAAACCGCCGTGTCGAAATACGTATCGTGCCTTTGACACAATAATCAGGCAGATACAACCGGCATTACAACGCTTAGAGCAAGGCGCCTAAAATTAGCGTGATATACCGTTTTAATTCGTTGTTCCGACATCTATAATATAACATCGCATCCATTGATTTGGGTGCGATGTTTTTTATTTTTTGACAGGAAGTGTTCATGACACAGGAAAGACGTATTGAGATCGCCTTGCTCATTATTCGTGTAACTGCTGCAATTTTTCTGGGTCTTTGGGCAACCTTGAAATTTCATCATCCAGAGTGGCAGAGAAATATTTTTGAAGGAGCTTACAAGGTCAGCTTTTTCACGGTTACCGACAATCTTTCCTATTTTCTTGGCGGTCTTCAATTGATCGTTGTTCTGGCATTTGTAACCGGTTTCATGAGAACATGGTCTTATGGCCTGATGATGCTCATGTCGGCTGCAGGGGTTATAGGTTCCATAGGGTCCTTCATGACGTATTTCAATTATCCAAAAAACCTGATGCTCACTTCCATACCCACGCTTGGGGCCTTGATAGCTTTGTTTATCCTGCGAGACATGGATAATCTTTTCTCGCTTTCGGCAAGGCGCAAACGGTAAAATCAATTGTTTTTTCAATGCCTGGGCGATTAACCAAAAGCGTAAAATTTCAAAAAACCGTTTCACGCAAGCATTGATTCATGGTTTACCAGTCATTAACCAAACTTCGATGATGAGAGGCCAAGTGTTATGCGTGTTGTGATGATAGGTACAGGATATGTAGGGCTGGTATCCGGCGCATGTTTTGCTGATTTTGGCCACCATGTCACATGCGTGGACAAGGATGCCTCAAAAATCGAACGTCTTGAAAATGGCATCATGCCGATCTACGAGCCGGGTCTGGATACTTTGGTGGAAACCAATGTAAGAGCTGGGCGACTTGATTTTACAATGGACCCGAAAGCAGCAATCAGCGAGGCTGATATTGTTTTTATTGCCGTAGGAACACCTACCAGGCGTGGGGACGGGCATGCGGACCTACAATATGTTTATGCAGCTGCAGAAGAGATTGCAGAGTATATTGATGATTATTGCGTCATTGTTACCAAGTCCACGGTTCCGGTTGGCACAGGGGATGAGGTTGAGAAGATCATTGCCAAGGCTCGCCCCAGGGCCAGTTTCGATGTTGCATCCAACCCTGAGTTCCTTCGGGAAGGGGCTGCCATAGATGACTTTAAAAGACCGGACCGCGTTGTGGTTGGAGCGCAAACCGAAGAAGCCTTTGCTGCGATGCAAGAGCTTTACCGCCCGCTTTATCTCAACGAGACGCCCTTGTTAAAAACCGAGCGTCGTACGGCTGAACTCATAAAATATGCCGCAAATGCCTTTCTGGCTACCAAAATCAGTTTCATCAATGAAATCTCTGATCTTTGTGATGCAGTTGGCGCAAATGTACAGCAAGTCGCCAAAGGTATAGGGCTTGATAATCGCATCGGTTCTAAATTTCTTCATGCGGGGCCTGGTTATGGGGGCTCGTGTTTTCCCAAGGATACACTTGCCCTGACCAAAACTGCGCAGGATTACGGGTCGCCCATGTCAATTATTGATACGGTTATCAAGGTGAATGACAAGCGCAAGGCGTCCATGGTGGACCGGATAGTCAAGGCTTGTGGGGGCTCTGTTGAGGGCAAAACCCTTGCTATACTTGGGCTAACCTTCAAGCCTGGGACTGATGACATGAGAGATGCGCCAAGTCTTGTCATCATACCGGGATTGCAAGCGCTTGGGGCAAACATTCGCGCCTATGATCCGGAAGGCATGGAAGAGGCGAAAGGCATGTTTAAGGATATTGAGCTTTGCGATGATGCTTATCATGCCATGACGGGTGCAGATGCAGCTGTCATCTTGACAGAGTGGAATGAGTTCAGGGCCTTGAACCTGAAGCGCGTTGTTGAAACGCTTTCAAGTAATACACTCGTAGATCTGCGAAACATCTATCCGCTGGATGAAGTGCAAAATCTCGACTATCATTCCATTGGTCGCCCGAACCAGCCCAAATAATTGATTGAAACGCCATAAACTTAACCGGACCGTAACGTTTCTAGTGAAATTTGGTCATGATTTTGTTATATTTATGGTTATAAATCTATTACCTGTTCATTGATACAAGGAATCTAGGGCTGTCCTTTTTCAAACGCCACTCCCGTAAACAAGCAACTTCTGGTTCGCATATTGGCTTTTTGTCCTCTTTGAGGCAGTTCAAGCGATATAGCGGGCTTGGTTTGACCTTGCTTATGCTGAGTGGCTGCATCACTGCTACGGGTGAGCTGGACAGTTCTGATACACTTAAATCAAGCTGGGTTCGTCCAGATGATCCCCAGGAAAAAATTGGTGCAAAGGAACACCCTGCTGTCGTTGCAAAATATGGCGGGACTTATGAAAACAGGCAGGCGGAGCGTCTGGTTGCTGTTATCGTTGGCAAGCTCGTTTCACAATCTGAAGACCCGTCCCGCGTTTATAAAATTACCCTGCTTGATTCTCCCAAGGTTAATGCCTTCGCCTTGCCTGGAGGGTTTCTCTATGTGACACGCGGCCTGATGGCGCTTGCCAATGATTCATCTGAGCTTGCAGCTGTTATTGCGCATGAAATGGCTCACGTCTCATCAAACCATGCAATCATCAGACAAGAGAAAATGAATTCTGCTGCCTTGGGGAAAAAGGTTGTTTCCGATGTTCTTGATGACAGTCCAGCAGGACAAATCGCCATTGCAGCAAACCAGTTGAAACTTCGCATGTTCTCTCAAGATCAGGAATTGCAGGCCGATGCGGTTGGCATTCGCACATCCGGACGGGCCGGTTATGATCCGTTTGCGGCCGCACGCTTTCTTGAAACGATGGAACGGTACCGTCAGTTCATTCTGGGTAGCGGAGACTTTGGCGGTAATGACAGTTTTGCCTCCAGCCATCCATCGACACCAAAACGGATAGAGCTTGCCCGTCGCCACGGTCGGTTTTTTGGTAGCCCTGGTATCGGGAAAAAGGATCGTGACAGATACCTGAGAGGCATTGACGGTATATTGTACGGCAATACATCCGACGAAGGTTTTATTCGCGGGCAGACGTTCTTGCATGCTGGTCTGGGCATCGCATTTGATGCTCCAAAGGGCTTTGTGATTGATAATCAAAAGAAGGCCGTGCTGATTTCGGGGCCGGATGATCTGGCAACACGTTTTGATGCAACCGTTGTTTCCAAGCGCACCAGTCTTTCAGATTATCTGAAAAGCGGGTGGATAACCGGACTTGTGAATGAAACAATAAGAGAAGAACTAACCAACGGATTTGAATCAGCTACAGCCATCGCAAGAGGCGATTCATGGCGTTTCAAGGTTCGCGTTATTCGAAATGACAATCAGGTTTACCGTTTCATAACGGCAGCACCTCAGACCAATACAAATATTGATGCGGTTTCGCGCCGTATAACTGGCAGCTTCAGAACTCTTTCTGAACGTGAAATTGCCAATCTTGAACCCTTGCGCATCAGGATCAAGACTGTAGGCCCAAACGACACTATTGCTACATTTGCAAACCAGATGCGTGGTTCTTCCAAGCCTGGAAAATTGTTCAGACTGCTTAATGGCCTGAAGCCGGGCGATAGCCTGCAATCTGGTCAGAAAGTAAAAATCGTCACGGATAGATAAGTTTGCGCAAGCACAACGTGCTTGCGTTGTAACGTATCATCTGAGTTTTTCCATTCGCTTTAGATAAGCTGGATTATTTCCGGATTTTGCTCAGTGAGCGTATCGGCAAGTTTCTTGAGTGCCCGATTTTCCAGTTGTCTGACACGCTCCTTGGAAATGCCAAGCGCATTGCCCAATTCTTCCAGTGTTGCTCCGTCTTCGCTTAAGCGTCTGGTTTTGATGATTTGCAGCTCACGTTCGTTGAGAACATTCAAAGCCGAGTGAAGCCATTTTGTCCGACGCTCACCATCAATCACTTCGCTGACGTTATCATCCGGCAGAGGTGAATCGCTTGGCAGAAAGTCTTGTCGTTCTGTGCTGCTGTCATCATCGGTAGCGACAGGAGCATTCAGGGAAACATCGGGTCCGCTCAAGCGCGCATCCATGGTGGCGACATCCTTGTGGGATACGCCAATCGCCTTGGAGAGTTCCTGATAGAGTTCATGCGAATTGATGTTCTTGTCGAGTTTGGTGATTTGGGCTCGTAATCTTCTCAAATTAAAAAACAGGGATTTTTGGCCTGAGCTTGTTCCGCCACGGACGATGGACCAGTTTCTGAGAATATGATCCTGGATAGAGGCTCTTATCCACCAGGTCGCATAAGTCGAAAACCGAACTTCGCGGTGAGGGTCAAAGCGGGCCGCAGCTTCCAGAAGTCCAACGTGGCCTTCTTGCACAAGATCAGACATGGGCAAGCCGTATCTGCGAAACTTGGATGCAACAGCAATGACAAGACGCATGTGAGCCGATGTCAATTGGTGGAGTGCTTCCTGGTCCTGGTTTTCTATCCAGCGCACAGCAAGTTGGTGTTCGTGATCGCGTTCCAGATATGGTGCGGATGTGGCTGCCTTTACCAGGCTTTTACCGATATTCTCTTGATGAGCCATTTGGCTTCTCCCTATAACATTATGCATAATGCTACGGGCTCCCAAGAACATTATGCACTAATGTAACGCAAAGAAACAGCAATTAGTTGCAAAAAAAGTTTATGGCTCTATGAAAAAAAGCCCACGTGGACACGCGGGCTTTTAAAAATCTTTTATTTCAATGCCTTAGAAAGCGAAATCCTGCAAATTAAGCAGCAGCTTCCTGCTCTTCATCTTCGGGTTTAGCACCGCGTTTTGGACCTTTTGCAAGATTTTTCTCAATCTCAGCAACAGCTTCTGTCGTAGAAACCTTGTTTACAGCGGAAATTTCGCGCGCCATGCGATCAAGGGCTGCCTCATAAAGTTGACGTTCAGAATATGACTGTTCAGGCTGATTTTCAGATCTGAACAGGTCGCGGACAACCTCTGCAATAAATACTATATCGCCAGAATTTATTTTTGCTTCATATTCTTGTGCGCGACGGCTCCACATGGTTCGTTTGATGCGTGCGCGTCCCTGTACTGTTTTCAGGGATTTCGAAATGCGAGCATCATCAGACAACTTTCTCATGCCGGCTGATTCAACCTTTGTGGTTGGTACGCGAAGTGTCAATTTGTCCTGGGCGAAATTGATTACGAAGAGTTCAAGTGTGAAGCCTGCAACTTCCTGCTCTTCGATGTCAGTGATTTGCCCTACACCATGTGCCGGGTAAACAATGAATTCACCTGTTTTGAAACCCTGTCTTTGAACTGTTTTTTTGCCTGTTGCCATTAATGGCTCCCTTTAGTTAACCGGTTTTCCCGAGTTCAATCCAAATTTCGATGGTCAAAAGAATTTCCGCCGTATGAAAACAGCATATAAACAAAATTTATAATCTCTCTAGAAACTGCTGGCGGTAATAAGGAAGGGCTTACGGTAGTAGCCCAAAATACCGTTTGTGAGTAGAATAGATGTTATAGGAAACTCTGTCTGTTATATTGTTGTTATGACCCGAAATAAGGCTCTAAACCTTAATGTAAATTAACATATCACAAAAACAGGCTTTCTTCAACCCGACCAGTAATGATGCGTAGCCGAGAGGCTTAAACTTCTTAACAAATGGTTAACGGGTATAACTGAAAAAGTACTGGTGGATTTAGACCTAGTCCCCATCACCAGGTTCGGGCGAAAAGTATTTCTCAAACTTGCCTTCTTCACCATCGTATTTTTCCGCGTCTGCAGGCTGTTCTTTCTTGATGGTTATGTTTGGCCATTTTTCGGCATATTCAGCATTTACCTGAAGCCACTTATCAAGGCCCGGTTCTGTGTCGGGCTTGATTGCCTCCGCTGGACATTCGGGTTCACAGACACCACAGTCAATGCATTCATCAGGGTGTATGACCAACATGTTCTCACCTTCATAAAAGCAATCAACAGGACATACTTCAACACAGTCCATGTATTTACACTTGATGCAATTATCGTTGACGATATAGGTCATTTAATTCTCCGATGCCAAGCAAGGGCTGTCAGTCTGTTTTTACACTTCTCGGATACAAGTTTTCTGACGTTCTTACAAGACCATAAACACCCACAATTTGCCGCGTTATGAATTGAAATTTCCAATTCCAATCTATTCGGAAGAATTCCGTTTCATTGCCAGAATTTTCTTTCTCTGATGTTTCGTAGGACGGCCGTCGCTTTCTATGCGGGACATGTATTCTGCCGTGTCTTTCAGTTTCTTTTTTTCTGGCTTTGGGGGAGAAAGGTCATTGTACAGAAGTTGTGCTGCGCTGAATGGCCCACGTCTTTCGGCGAGGTCGACAATTTCTATAATCCTTATGTCACGTTCAAGGGTAATTGTCAGCACATTGCCCGGTTTTATCTGTCGGCTTGCATTACTGATTTTGTCCTTGTCTACCCTGACTTTTCCAGACGCTATTTGTTTTTGTGCAAGACTTCTGGTTTTGAAGAACCGTGCATGCCATAGCCACTTGTCTATTCTTTGCGTACGGGTATTTTCTGTCATTGGCTACTTCAGATTGGATTTAAGTGCTGCCAATGCTGCAAACGGACTGTCCGGGTCTGCCTGCTTCTCGCGTTTTTGCGGTTTGGAGGAGGGCTTCGATTGATTTCTTTTCGAATTGTCATCCTTGCGATTTTTATTGCCCGAGAATTTTTTGCCCTGATTTTTGTTGGCAGAAAATTTCTTGTTTCCGGTTCCGCCATAGCGCCATATCAGAACTGTTTTCTTTTCTTCAGGCTCATTGCCTTCTTCACCAGCAGGCACTTCCTCTGGTGTTTCAGAAACAGCTTCAGGCGCGGGCTGATCGGGTTTGACTTCCTGAGGAATGATTTCCTCTTCAAGGCGGGTTTCTGATTTATAGCCAAGCCCTTTCAGGATTGTAATCATGTCCTCGTGGGTTGCACCCAGAATTGAAAGCATTGTGGGTGTCACATAGAAGGCTCTTCCATCAATCGCTCCTTCCGGTTTTGCAGTGCCACTATCAGCTTTCCAGCTTGTGGTGGGACGAATGAGATCAGCGAGTCTTTCAAGGATATCGATGCGAACAGCCTTTGCGCCTAAAAGCTTGAAGCCTGAAAGGTTGTAAAACGCCTGGTCATAAGTTTCATCAACAGGTGCTGAGGTTCTGCCTGCTGCAGAAAGGCTTGGTACGTCAGTTAAGCCCTCCGCATTCATTTTATCATTGGCCACAGCCCACAAGATGCAGATTAACTGACTTGGTGCCGGTTTTAGCAAGACCGGAATAAAAACATGATACGCGCCAAAGCGAACACCGTTGTGTCGCATGATGCCTCTCATGTCCTGGTCAAGGTTTTTCAGATCATCGGCAATTTCCTTGCGTTCGAGAATCCCCATGTTTTCAACAAGGCGGAAACCAATGCCACGTGCAATTCCGTTTAATTCCTGATTTGCCTCAAGATCGGCAAGTGGCTTTAAGAGCGTGTTGATATGGTTTGATATCCAGCGCTCAATTCTTGCGATGGTTTTTTCGAGCGAGGTGCCGGACAGTTGTTCGTCAGCCAGCATTATGGCGCGCGGCCTGAGGGGTGTTTCGCCCTTGGCAAGTTTTGCAACAGCTTCTCCAAGCCAGCGAATGGTGCCGTCATTACCGAGAACAATATCGCTGTTGGGGCTAGCTGAAAGCCTGTCGGCACGTTTTTCAATCTCAGCTGCCAAGGCTTTAGTTGCAGCCGCGTTCAATGCCTTTGCGTCTTTCCCGCCCTGGGAGGCATCGGCAACGAAACGGAAGCCTCGTAAATGTCCGACGGCGTGTCCTTCAACGGTTACAGCACCATTATCACCAATTTCTGCTTCCAGCATTCTGTTCTCTTTCAAACGCTTCATTAAAATACTTGTCCTGCGGTCTATGAAACGTTTCGTCAAGGTCTCATGTAGTGCATCAGACAGTCTGTCTTCGACTTCGCGGGTTTTCTCTCGCCATTCAGGCGCATTTTTTAGCCAATCATCACGATTAGACAAATAAGTGCAAGTTCTAATGTTTGCAATACGCGTGGAGAGCGCGTCCAGTTCCCCGCTTGTGTTGTCGCTGCCTGCTACCTGATCTGCAAACCATGTTTCGTTGATTTCGCCCTCTCGGGCCAGGTCGCTATAAACCTGAGCAAGAATTTCAGCGTGAGAGGCAGGTGAAATCTTCCGGTAATCAGGGGTTTTTACAACATCCCACAAAAGCTTAACCCGTTCAGTCGTTGTGGTAAAATCAATGATATCAGGATCGCTTGCAAGCCTGTCCAGCGCAACTATATCGGTGTTGGGTGGGGCTTTCATCAGGCGTCTGTGGTCAGCAGGTCTTTCAAGTGAATATTGTAGTGAGGAAATGCTGGAATAATCCAGATCACGGTTGCGCCATGTCAGAATTTTGGCAGGTGCAAACGTATGGGTTTCCAGCGCCTCAATCAGTTCATCTTCAAAGGGTTGAACACGGCTTGTAATCCCGAAGGTGCCGTCTTTTGTATGTCGACCTGCGCGACCGGCAACCTGTGCCAATTCGGATGCTGTCAACTTCCTAAATTGAAAGCCGTCATATTTTGTGTCCTGAGCAAAGGCAACGTGATTAACATCCAGATTAAGTCCCATGCCTATTGCATCTGTTGCAATCAGGAAATCAACGTCACCATTTTGATAGAGTTCGACCTGTGCATTTCTTGTTCTGGGTGAAAGGGATCCGGTAACAACGGCTGCTCCACCGCGTTCGCGTCTGACCAGCTCTGCAATGGCGTAGACCTCATCTGCCGAGAAGGCGACAATGGCACTTCTTGTGGGCATTCGGGTTATCTTTTTTGAGCCGGCGTATTCCAGGATGGACATTCTGGGTCTTGTTGTAATGCTGATGCCCGGCAACAAATCCTGAAGGGCTGCAGCCATCGTATCTGCACCGAGCAACATTGTTTCATGTTTGCCGCGCAGATTTAAAATTCGATCTGTAAAAAAATGCCCGCGCTCAAGGTCTGTTGCCAATTGCACCTCGTCGATTGCCACGAATTCTGCATTGGTATATTCGGGCATCGCTTCAACCGTGCAGACCTGATATCTCGCACTTTTTGGGGTAATGCGTTCCTCTCCGGTTACAAGAGATACATTTGCAACACCAACCTTGTCACAAAGCCGGCCATACACTTCTCGCGCCAGCAGTCTCAAGGGAAGTCCGATCAGGCCGCTTTTATGCGCAACCATGCGCTCGATGGCCATGTGAGTCTTGCCGGTATTGGTCGGGCCAAGTACGGCTGTGACGCCGTAACCTCTGGCTGAAGATGGTTTGGAAGACATTTAAAAGGCCTGCGGGAGACTTTGAATTTCAGGTTATATCCGGAATATCCTTACCTTGCTTTAAGGCAATATTCCATAGGCAGGATCAATTTAACCAGCAGGACCAAAATATACCGGATTAGCGGTAAACTTGCCGTATTTGGTGCCAATGACAATTTTGATTGGGGTAAAGACACTAACCCCTTCCATGGGCGCCAGCCAGATTTCCATATTCTTGTTTTTGGACATCTCTTTTGTATTACGGTGATTTTTGCGGTGGCCGGCAATTGGGATGTAGCGCATCTGGCAAACGTAAGAGTTGCCATTATAGCCGTCAGTCTTGATTTGTTTTGTAGACTTGTAGGAAAGTTTGATGTCATAGCGGGTTTCGCCATCAAATACTGGAAAGCGCTGGTTGCATACTTTTCTGCCGTCCTTGGCATTCTCGCCGGACATGGGCACAATTAATGTACTGACCGGATCTATTACCGCTGCCTTGTGTTTTTCCAGAACAGGAATGTATTTGGGTGCAACACGATTACGCTTCTTGTTGGTGCGGATGCGAATATCGGAAACACGATTGCCGGCGAAAGCCAATTGAACGCTTTCCTCCTTCTTCTTGCTTTCCTTCACAGAAACAAGATGTTTTTTGGGTCGCAGCTGATCATTTATCATGTCTCCGGCGCTCACAAACTTTCCTGTTGAAGGGGCGAACCATTTTACCAGGCCAGTGGTATTGCCACGTCCTTGCAGGGAATATGACTTGTCATCAAACTTGATATCGAATTTAGCCACACCAAGCTCAACCAGCCCGAAACTGACAGAAAAACGTGTCTCGTGGTGCTTTGGCTCAGCGAATGCCGGACTTGTGCCAAGTGCCATTCCAAGCAATGAGGAAGATATAACCCCTGAAGCCAAGGCAAGTCTGGATGAAGTCACTAAACTCATGTAAATATTCCCAATTGGTTTACCTTACGTTATATCACATAATGATATGAAACTGAATAGTTTCTGAATAGGGCAAAATTGCGCGTTTGAAGCTGTTTTTGCTTGACGTTTTGCGGCGTTCCCCTTAAGAACGCCACAACCTTCCTGAAGCTGCGGGATATTTCTTGATTTTGCTTTTGCAAAACAATGCTCTCATTTGCTTCGCGGGAATACCAAAAGAATTTGAAAAATCAGGATTAATCCTATGTCCAGACGTTGTGAACTAACAGGTAAAGGCGTAATGAGCGGCAATAATGTCAGCCACGCCAACAA
>CALDZZ010000036.1 GCA_937944075.1 uncultured Rhizobiaceae group bacterium | reverse complement strand
CACAGCCCGGTGCTACATTTATCAATGGTATTTCCGGGGCTGTTGAAACAACCTTTGTGAACCCGTCCGAAAATTTCTTCCGCTTTAATACAGATAACCTGCAGTGGTCTGCTGGTCTAGGAGACTATGCCTTCAATGCCAAGGACTACAAGAAAGTGGCAATTGTTGCAGAAGATTATTCATTTAACCATGCACAGGTCATGGGCTTTGAAAAAGAGTTTTGCAGTGCGGGTGGAGAAGTCGTCAATCGTGCATGGCTTGAGCTGGGGGTTAGGGATTTTTCAAAAACGGTTGAGACAATCCCTGATGATATTGATGCTGTCTACCTGGGATTGAGCGGCAGCTCTGCCACCCGTTTTGTCAAGACATTTAATGCATCGGGTAGGAAAGCAGGATTTATTGGCAGTTCCATAACATTTGACGGTGCCTTAATCGGGGCAAATGAAAAGGTTAAGTCGAGTCTGGTTGGAATGGTATCAGCAGGCCCGCAAGCTGATAATTGGGGTAATGAAAACTGGCAGGCTTATGTGAGCAAGTACAAGGACTTGTTCTCACCAGAAGAAAGATTTACCGCTCCTTCCATCTTGGCAACGGGATATCACAATGCGGCAACAGCAGCACTGACTTGCATTGCGGATGTTGATGGTGACTTGTCGGATAATCATGCCGCTTTCAGGCAGTGCCTTTCAGGTCTCGAGTTTGAAGCCCCTAACGGACCGGTCAAGCTTGATGAAAACAGGCAGGCAATTGCAAATAATTACGTTAGCGAAATCGTTCAGCAGGGTGATGGCAGTATAGCCAAGAAACTGGTCTCCATAGCGCAAAATGTTGATCAGACATTGGGCCTGGGACAAGAGGCCTTCGCAAAATTGGGTTTGCCATCGCGTGACAACAGGGTTTGCGAATAATCCTGTACAAAGCCTTGTTCAAGGCTGTAATTATTATTTTATCCTGAACGACTTATGCTTTGCTTTTTCAACCAGCTTTTGCAAGACTGTAATCCGCTACATGATTTCGAGTGGGGTTTTAATGAATCGTAACGGCTTTTCGGATACCGGCAGCACAACGCTGGAAGTCAATGACTTGCACAAGTCCTTTGACGATTTGGAAGTCCTTAAAGGCGTATCCATGAGAGCCCACGAAGGTGATGTGGTAACAATGATCGGAGCATCCGGTTCCGGCAAATCAACATTTCTCAGATGCATTAACCTGCTTGAATTGCCCACCTCTGGTGAGATAAAACTCAAGGGCGAAGCAGTAGAGTTTAAAAACTTGAAGTCCGGTGTTCTTCCGTCAAATAAAAAACAGGTTCAACGCTTCAGGTCTCAACTTGGCATGGTTTTTCAAAGTTTTAATCTTTGGCAACACATGACAGTAATGCAAAATGTCATTGAAGGTCCTGTGCAGGTTTTGGGTCTTTCCAGGGCTGAGGCCACAGCGCGTGCTGAAAGTATTTTGAACAGGGTTGGTCTTTGGGAGAAGCGCGATGATTACCCGGCATTTATGTCTGGTGGTCAGCAACAAAGGGCTGCCATAGCAAGGGCCCTGGCAATGGAACCCAGTGTGATGTTGTTTGATGAGCCGACTTCTGCCTTGGACCCTGAGCTTGTTGGCGAAGTTTTGAAAGTTATCCAGTCGCTCGCAGAGGAGGGACGAACCATGATCATGGTAACGCATGAAATGAAATTTGCCCGTGATGTATCGACTGAAGTCATTTATTTGCACGAAGGTAAAATAGAGGAGCAGGGGCCGCCAAAACAGGTCTTTGAAAATCCAGCTAGTGATCGATGTCGAAAATTCGTACAGGCGGTTCACTAGAAAGTTTTAATAAAAGGGAGAAACCAAAATGAGAAAAACACTACAAATATTGGGCGGAACAGTTGCTGCGCTGGCTTTCAGCGTATCATTGGCTGCTGCTGAACTGAAAGTAGGCTTTGCTGCTGAAAACTATCCACCATTCACCGAAAAAGGTGCTGATGGCAAATGGGTAGGCTGGGAAGTCGAAATCAAGGATGCGCTCTGTGCCGCCATGGGTGAGGAATGCACTGTCGTAGAAATTGCATGGGATGGGATTATTCCGGCTCTGACTTCAAAGAAAATGGATATGATTATTGCTTCCATGTCCATTACGGACGAGCGCAAGAAAACAATCGATTTTTCTGACAAGTACTACAATACACCTGCCGTTATCGTGGCGCCGAAAAGCTCAAGCATTTCGGGCGATCCGGCAAGCGTTTCAGGCAAGATTGTTGGCGTACAGGTTTCAACAATCCATGCAAACTATGTTGAGAAACATTTCAAGGATTCTGAAGCCAAGTCATACAACACGTTTGATGAGCACAATCAGGATCTGGTTGCTGGACGTGTTGATGCCGTTGTAGGTGACTCGCTTGCAATGCAGCCTTTCCTGACTAGTGAAGCAGGCAAGGACTTTGAAATCAAGGGTGAACTGAATGATGTTGAAGTCTTTGGTCCAGGCGTTGGTGTCGGCCTTCGTCAGGGAGAGGATGAGCTGAAAGCGAAAGTCAACGCAGCGATCAAGAAAATTCGTGCAGACGGCACTTATGATAAAATCTCCAAAAAATACTTCGACTTCGACATCTATGGTGGCGAATAATACCAAGTAACATCAGGGGGCAGAATGCCCCCTGATTATTTTTCCCAAAGCTGAAATCCTCATGCAAAATGTATTTGAAGTCCTTGCATATTCTCCGCCCGGATGGGGCGGAGCACTTTTGCGCGGTCTTCTCAATACAGTTCAAATTGCGTTGGGTGCCTATCTGCTCGGCTTGCTGATTGGCCTGTTTGGTGCATTTGGCAAGATTTATGGTGGGCCAGTCTTGCGCTGGTCGCTTGAGATTTACACCACTCTCATTCGCGCAGTGCCGGAATTGGTTCTTATTCTTTTGCTATATTATGCAGGTGCAGATTTCCTGAATTTCCTTTTGGAAAGCATGGGGTTTGAACGCATTGATATTAACCCGCTGGTCGCCGGTATTTATGTTATCGGCTTTGTTCAGGGGGCCTATTCGACAGAGGTGTTCAGGGGCGCATTTTACGCTGTTCCGACTGGGCAAATTGAAGCCGCAAAGGCTATCGGCATGTCATCATGGAAGTGTCATACAAGGGTTGTAATTCCTGCCATGATCCCGTTTGCGATTTCCGGTCTTGCAAACCTCTGGTTGATTGCAACCAAGGAAACAGCCTTGCTGGCAGTGGTCGGTTTTAGCGAATTGGCCTTGGTAACAAAGCAGGCAACCGGCTCTACCAAGGCCTATCTGCCGCTTTATCTGGCTGCAGCCGGGCTGTATCTTTCTGTAACGCTGGCTTCAAATGTAATTTTCGGTGCTGTTGAACGATATTATCGTCGTGGCCAGCCGGTTCAAGGGTAGGGCAATATGGTCTGGGATTGGCTACCTGAATATTTGCCGCGATTCATGGAAGGTCTTTGGCTGACCGTTCAACTACTCGTCATTTCAATTGTCATTGGCATGACACTGGCAATACCCATTGGGCTGGTACAAGTCACAGGACCACGTCCACTTGCCTGGTTGGCAAAAGGGTTTTGTACGGTCGTCAGGGGGACACCCTTGCTGATTCAGCTCTGGCTTATTTATTATGGCGTTGGCTCGCTATTCCCCTCCATTCCAGGCATACGTGAAAGTTTCCTCTGGCCGTATTTGAGAGACGCGTTCCCATACGCAATTCTGGCATTTTCAATTAGCGTTGCGGGGTATGAAGGTGAAGTCATGCGCGGTGCCTTCAGGGGGGTTCCCAAGGGAGAACTTGAAGCCGCACGTGCAATAGGCATGTCTCCTTTTCAGGTTTTGCGCAGGGTATGGTTGCCACGTGCTGTGCAAAACGTATTCCCGACCCTGACAGGTGAATTCATCCTGACCCTGAAAGCAACGCCTTTAGCGGCAACCATTACGATTTATGAAGCCTTTGGGATTAGTTCCATAGTGCGTCAGGAAACCTACAGAATTTATGAACCACTATTATTCGTTGCGTTTCTCTATATCTGCCTTTCTGCCATTTTGATCCTCTTGTTCAGGTATCTTGAAAATAAAATCCCCAAACGGTCGGCGTGAATTACATGAATACATCTCGTGAACTAATTGAAGGTAAACCCGCCTTGATTGTCATCGATATCCAGGCAAGCACTTTCATTGATGATAGTGAAGACCGCGCTATCCCGAATATGACAGGTTTCAGGGAACGTATGTTGAAAGCACGGTCTGCTATAGACAAGGCACGTGAATGCGATATTCCTGTCATTTTCATACAGGAAATACATCGCAAGAACCTTGTTGATTTTGGGCGTGAGCTGGATGGCGACGAAGACATTCATTGTCTGGATGATAATCCTGCAACAGAAATTGCCATAAAGGAGATGGATTTCAGGCCAAACGATTATCTTATTCAAAAGCGCCGTTATTCGTCATTTTATGGTACTGATCTTGAAATCCTTCTGAAAGGATTGAAGGCCGAAACGCTAATTCTTGTTGGTGCCCTTACGGATGTCTGTGTGCATTACACGTTTGTTGATGCCCATCAAGGCGATTACTTTTGCCGTGTGATAGAAGACTGTGTTGGTGGTTCCAGTCAAGAAGCGCATGAAGCCTCACTCAAGGCCATGGAATACTTGCAAACAGGCGCAATCCGGACGCTGGAAGAAACGCTCAAGGCAATGGAAACTTTCAAGGCTACGGATCAGGCAATTTCCTGATTGGCAGCTATTTCCTTGCCAAGGGCAGAAAGTGCTGTTGCAACAATTCCTGCCTTGTCGAGACCTGCAGTCTGTATCATGCGATCTGGTGACATTTGATCCATATAAATATCGGGCATGGTCATGGTTCTGATTTTAAGACCAATGTCCAGCAAGCCTTCCCCTGCCAGGTGGTGCAGAACCATGGCCCCAAATCCACCGGTAGAGCCCTCTTCAATAGTGATAAGCAGTTCGTGCTCTTTGGCTAATCGACTGATCATTTCTGTATCAAGAGGTTTGGCAAAACGTGCATCTGCAACAGTGGTTGAAAGTCCGAATTGTTCAAGTTCATGCGCTGCTGCAAGCGTATCCTGCAATCTTGAACCAAATGAGAGCAATGCAACCTTGGTACCTTCCTTGACAATGCGTCCCTTGCCGATTTCAAGAATTGTACC
This sequence comes from uncultured Rhizobiaceae group bacterium, assembly GCA_937944075.1. Lineage (GTDB taxonomy): Bacteria > Pseudomonadota > Alphaproteobacteria > Rhizobiales > Rhizobiaceae > JAALLB01. The sequence goes on along the minus strand of CALDZZ010000036.1, from coordinate 2,325 downwards.
ACGCTCAGGCATTTCAACACCCACGCCATTCCCTCTGGGATAGCGGAAGGATATTGGCCCTTCGTCATAAGCAACTGCGGTTGCTACCATATGTTTAAGTTCTGCCTCATCGCTTGCCGCCATAACAGTAAAGCCAGGCAGGCAGGATAAATAGGCAATATCAAATGAGCCTGCATGTGTAGAACCATCAGCGCCTACAAACCCGGCACGGTCAATCGGGAACCGTACTGGTAGTTGCTGGATGGAAACATCATGGACTACCTGATCATATCCACGTTGAAGGAAGGTTGAATAAATTGCGCAGAACGGTTTGTAGCCTTCACTTGCCATACCGGCAGCAAAAGTGACGGCATGTTGCTCTGCAATGCCCACATCATAAGTGCGATCCGGGAAGGCTTCACCAAAGATATCAATTCCGGTTCCCCCTGGCATCGCCGCAGATATGCCAACAATTTTCTCATCACGTTCTGCTTCCTGCACAAGGCTTTGGCCAAAGACCTTTGTGTATGAGGGAACATTTTGTACAGATTTTTGTTGCTTGCCACTCACAACATCAAATTTCGCAACTGCATGCAGTTTGCAGTCAGATTGTTCAGCGGGCGCATAGCCCTTGCCTTTCTCGGTTCTGATATGAAGCAGGATCGGGCCTTGCTCACTATCTCTTACATTACGCAAAACCGGCAACATGGCCTCAAGGTTATGGCCATCAATCGGACCTACATAATAAAAGCCCAATTCCTCAAACATCGTACCGGCAGTAAAGAAATTACGGGTATATTCTTCGGTCTTGCGCGCCTTGTCTGCAATGAAGGCTGGTAGTTTCTTGTTGAGTTGTTTCGCTGTTTCGCGCAGGGAGCGATAGGTTTTGCCTGAAACCAGCCGTGCAAGATAATGGCTCATCGCCCCTGTTGGGGGGGCAATTGACATGTCGTTGTCATTGAGAATAACGATTTGACGGGCATCCATGCCACCTGAATTGTTCATGGCCTCATACGCCATCCCGGCTGTAATGGAACCATCGCCAATGACAGAAATTACATTGCGTTGAACGCCTTCAAGGCGCGCAGCCTCAACCATGCCAAGGCCAGCGGAAATCGAGGTGGAGGAATGTGCTGCGCCAAATGGATCATATTCACTTTCCTTGCGCTTGGTGAAGCCTGACAGACCCTTTTCCTGCCGGATTGTTCTAATTCGGTCGCGTCTTCCTGTTAAAATCTTGTGTGGGTAGCACTGGTGGCCAACGTCCCAGATAATGCGATCATGTGGCGTATCAAAAACATGATGAAGCGCAACAGTTAACTCCACAACACCCAGTCCGGCACCGAGGTGACCGCCTGTCACTGAAACCGCGTCTACAAGCTCGGTTCGAAGTTCTTCGGCAAGTTGGGGTAATTGTGCGTCAGTGAGTTGCCTGAGATCAGCAGGAACTTTCACCATATCCAATAAAGGTGTTTTTGATTTTCCAGACATGTGACCTCCCGATAGCATAATATGTCAAATAAAATTGACATTATTTATGTAAACTATGTTAGTCACATTTTTGCATTTGGCAAGGCTTGGCTCAGTTTTCGTCAGTTTTTTCAGGCTTGAGCCCGTATGGCCTGGCAAGCTTCCAGACATGATCAGGTACCATGTTCTTGATTTTGGAAGGGGCTTTGCGTCGAAGATGCAAAATGGTTTCTATAGCCTTCATTTCAACACGCGTGCGGGCAAATTCCATTCCTCTAGGCCCAATCCTTGGCATCAACCAGGCAACAATCGGGCGTACAAAATCCGGCATGGAACGAAGCGGAAGGCCATTGGCAGAACGCTCAACATTTTTCATGAACCCTGCAACATGTTTTGCACGTTTACCCCTGGAGCCTGGCTGGCTTATCGCAACATCATCTCCAAGAAGGGAAAGCAGTTCTTCTCCGCGTTCGTTGCGAACAATCAACCATTGCTCACCTTCACCCCCCATATAGCCAACTGTAATGTCAGAAAGGGCGTTGGTATAATCAACGCAGGTCTGGCAGGTCGTTGGGAAAAAATCACCGGGCAATTTTGAAATAGGCAATTTCAGAAACGGTATTTCCTGTTTGCTCCCATCATCAAACCTGAGTTCCACCTGATAGTCTGCCCTGAACTCCAAATATGAGATATCTTGCGGATTATCTGCCAAAAGCTCAAGAAAACTGTGAAAGTTTTCGGTTGTCGTATTATCAGAGCATGGCGTGCCAATAACGTAGAGCCGTTCAAGGCCAAAGGTTTTTTCAAGTGCACGAAGGGCATATATCTGACAGGGTATCCCGACAACCGCAATGCGCTTGTGCCCTGCCTTGATGG
>CALDZZ010000035.1 GCA_937944075.1 uncultured Rhizobiaceae group bacterium | reverse complement strand
TGATGAAGTGCGCAAAACTACCTGTTACATGTGCGCTTGTCGTTGCGGCATTAATGTTCATCTTCGTAAAGGTGATGATGGCCAGCCTAAAGTTCGCTACATTGAAGGCAACCGTGATCATCCGGTGAATAAAGGCGTTTTATGTGCCAAGGGCTCTGCCGGCATTATGCAGCATTACTCTCCCGCTCGTCTTAACAAGCCATTGAAACGGGTTGGACCGCGTGGCAAGGGAGAATTTGAGGAAATTAGCTGGGATGAAGCTCTTACCACTGCCACTCAGTGGTTAAGTGAAATCCGCAATCGTGATCCCAAGAAGCTTGCTTTCTTTACAGGGCGAGACCAATCACAATCAATGACCGGCTGGTGGGCTCAGCAATATGGTACTCCAAACTTTGCAGCGCATGGCGGCTTTTGTTCCGTAAACATGGCTGCAGGCGGTATTTACACATTCGGCGGTGCATTTTGGGAGTTTGGATCTCCTGACTGGTCCAAATCAGAATTGTTCATGATTTTCGGGGTTGCAGAGGATCACGACTCCAATCCGATAAAGCTTGGTCTTGCAGAGATGAAGCGCCGTGGCAAAAAGATTGTCGGGGTAAACCCGGTGCGTACAGGTTATAATGCCATAGCTGACGAGTGGGTTGGTATTACGCCTGGTACAGACGGGCTATTCATTCTTTCGTTGATTCACGAGTTGCTCAAAATGGGCAAGGTCGATTTGGATTACTTGCTGCGTTATACGAATGCTGCACATCTTGTAATTGATAATCCGGATGGTGATGATCACGGTTTGTTTGCCCGTGACAAGGATGGCGATATTCTTGTTGCTGATCGTAAATCTGGCAAGCCGGTCAAGGCAAATGGCAAAGGTGTAAAGCCTGCACTTCAGGGTGAATGCAAATATGCTCGTGGCAAGGTTGCGCGCCCGGTTTTTGAGATGCTGGCAGAAAAATACATGTCAGATGAATATGCGCCTGAAAATGTAACAGATAAAACCGGTGTTCCGGTTTCCCAAATCAAACGCCTTGCTCAGGAAATTGCAGAAGCTGCCTTTGAAAAGGAAATCGTGCTTGACCAGCCTTGGGTAGACATGAAGGGCGAAAAGCATGACAAGATGATTGGCCGTCCTGTATCGTTCCATGCGATGCGCGGGATTTCGGCGCATTCAAACGGTTTCCAGACTTGTCGTGCGTTGCATCTGCTTCAAATCCTGATTGGTTCCATAGATTGTCCGGGTGGGTTCCGCTTTAAGCCGCCTTATCCAAGACCCGTTGCTGCCCAACCAAAGCCGCATGGAGGTTCTGTTCCAAATACACCACTTGCAGGGCCGCCTCTTGGCATGCCTCGTGGCCCTGAAGACTTGTTGTTGCAAGAAGATGGTGTAACGCCTCAACGCATTGACAGGGCCTATTCGTGGGATGCGCCATTATCGGCACACGGCATGATGCATATGGTTATTTCCAATGCGCACGCAGGCGACCCTTATCCGGTTGATGTATTGTTCATGTATATGGCCAATATGTCCTGGAACTCTTCCATGAATTCCAAGGGCGTGATGAACATGCTTGAGGACAAGGATGAAAATGGGGAATATGTCATTCCCAAAATCATTTACGCGGATGCCTATAATTCCGAAATGGTTGCATATGCGGATCTGGTATTCCCGGATACGACTTATCTTGAGCGACACGATTGCATCTCCTTGCTTGACCGTCCAATCTGTGAACCTGATGTCATGGCAGACTCCATTCGTTGGCCTGTGGTTGACCCGACAACGCAAGGTGAAAACCGCGATGTGCGTGGCTTCCAGTCTGTTTTGATTGAGCTTGGCGCCCGTCTGGGCCTTCCCGGCATGAGCAATGAAGATGGAACCGCCAAATTCAAGGATTATGCTGACTATATGGCCAACCATGAGCGCAAGCCTGGTGTAGGACCACTTGCAGGGTGGCGCGGCAAGAATGGAGATCAGCACGGGAGAGGCGAACCCAATCCTGATCAGGTTCAGGCCTATATTGATAATGGTGGTTTCTTTGAAGTTCATTTGCCGGAAGAGGCACGTTATTTCAAACATGCAAACAAGCATTGGCAGGACTGGGCAGTCGAGATGGGCTTACAGGATGGTCCGGTGGAAAACATCTTCCAGCTTTATTCAGAACCTTTGGCAAAGTTCAGACTGTGCGCACAAGGCAAGATGAAACCTGTTGCGCCTGAAACACACAAAAAGCGCATCATGGAACACATGGATCCCTTGCCGACCTGGTACCCGACCTTTGAGGGCGATTCAGTCAGTGATACTCTTTATCCGTACAATGCCCTGACACAGAGGCCGGCTGCCATGTATCACTCATGGGGTTCGCAGAATGCCTGGCTTCGCCAAATTCACGGTTCAAACCCGATGTTTGTTCCAGCTGAAATTTGTGATGAAAAAGGCTTGAAAGATGGTGACTGGGCTATTGTTTCTTCACATCATGGTGCAATCAAAGTGCCTGTGAAGCGCATGGAGGCTGTCAACAAAAATACCATGTGGACATGGAATGCTATTGGCAAGCGCTCTGGTGCCTGGAATCTTGATCCGGATTCGCCGGAAGCCAAGAAGGGATTTTTGCTGAATCATTTGATCCATGAACTTCTTCCACCAAAGGGAGATGGCATGAGGTGGTCCAATTCTGATCCGATTACCGGCCAGGCAGCATGGTTTGACTTGAAGGTGAATATTGAAAAAGCACCCAATCAATCTGGCCCGACCGAACCGCAATTCCCCAAACAGAAGAAGTCTAAATCTTCTCCCACAACTATTGAATACGGTAAGGAGTGGACAAAATGACCTCATTGCCAACTGAAACAACAGGCAAAAAACTCGGTCTCGTGATTGATCTTGATACCTGCGTTGGGTGTCATGCCTGTGTTGTAAACTGCAAGGAATGGAACACGGGTGGATATGGCGCTCCATTGTCTGACCTGGATGCCTATGGCGCTGAGCCCGTTGGCTCATGGCTCAACCGCATTCACACCTTTGAAGTAACGCCGGAAGATGCGCCAGCCTCGATTGTTCACTTTCCCAAATCCTGTCTTCACTGTGATGATGCGCCTTGTGTTACGGTTTGTCCAACAGGCGCCAGTTACAAGCGTGCCGAGGATGGCATTGTTCTGGTTGATGAAGACATGTGCATTGGTTGTGGCCTCTGTGCGTGGTCGTGCCCGTATGGTGCGCGTGAGATGGATCCGGTTGAAAACGTCATGAAGAAATGTACCCTTTGTGTTGATCGGATTTACAATGATAATTTGCCTCAGGAAGACCAAATTCCCGCTTGTGTGAGAACCTGTCCTGCAGAAGCGCGTCACTTCGGTGATTTGGGCGATCCTGATTCTGATATTTCAAAACTGGTTGCAGAGCGTGGTGGCATGGACCTTATGCCTGAAATGGATACGAAGCCGGTCAATAAATATTTGCCGCCACGACCCAAGACACATGCATCTGTTGAGCCAGAGGCGCCAAAGGCCAAGGCGCTTGATGCCAAGGGATTTCTTGGTTGGCTCGATAAAACTCTGGAGGCGCTATAATGCATCCTGCGATTTCCGTAATATTTTTCACAGTAACATCAGGCGCGGGATTTGGTTTCCTCGCCTTGATAGGTCTCGGCGTCCCAATGCCCGATAGTGGAGTGGGGGCTTTTTTTGCTTCACTGATAGCAGGCGGGCTTGCGGTCGCCGGACTTATCTCTTCAACCTTCCATCTGGGACATCCGGAAAGAGCCTGGCGTGCATTTAGCCAATGGCGTTCATCCTGGCTCTCAAGGGAAGGTATTTGCGCTGTAATAACACTTGTGCTGTTTGGTTTTTATGCAATCGGCTGGGTGTTTTTTGGCGAACGAATTGGCTGGCTTGGCTTTCTCATGACAATCGGTGCCCTTGCAACTGTCTTCACGACTGCAATGATTTACACCCAGATGAAAACAGTACCGGTCTGGAACAACATGCTGACGCCCGTTTGTTACATGTTGTTTGCGCTTGCATGCGGTATCTTGCTTGCTGGAAGCTTTGGGTATTGGGAACAGGCAGTCGTTTCACTTCCTTTCTTTGCGCTCGTTTCTGTCATTGCTGCGTGGGGTGCAAAGCTTGCATGGTGGCAATCGGGAGAAACCCTTGCATCGCGTGGCTCGGATGCCGGTACTGCCACAGGGCTTGGTTCTATTGGCAAGGTCAAACTGCTAGAGAAGCCACATTCAGGCGAGAATTACCTTACAAAGGAAATGGTTCACCAAGTTGGCAGGAAGCATGCCAGCAAGCTTCGCAAGATTGCATTACTACTTGGGGCAGGGCTGCCTATTGTTGTTTGCATTCTAATGCTGTTGTTCGGCTCTAACGGCGTATTGTTCGCAGTTGCAGCACTTGGCATGATTGCAGGTCTGTTCGTCGAACGCTGGCTGTTTTTTGCAGAAGCAGAGCACGCTGTTTCGCTTTACTATTAATTTCAACGAATTCAATAAATTA
>CALDZZ010000034.1 GCA_937944075.1 uncultured Rhizobiaceae group bacterium | reverse complement strand
ACTCTGATGAATTAGATATGGGGCTCAGGTTTTATAATTAAAATATTATAATATTATTTTATTGATAGTTTTAAACTATATATACGGTGCATTTGAATGAGCTGGCACCGACTGGTATAGATAACAGCCTGCATCAAGGAGTCTATGCAACACCATGACTGAAACGTTCATCCCCAAAATCGCACCACAGATATGGGAACATTTCCCTGATTTTTTTGTCGCCAGTATTGTTATGCGACAGGGAGAAAACAACAGCCCTGTTACCTCCTTGACCGATGAATATCCTGACAAGCCAGATAAATCCTTGATAGAGGAACATTTGCAGTCATGGGCAGAAGCCTATCGTATCCTTGGAGAAAAACACAAGAAGACTCCATCTTCAGCTTATGCGCTTATCAAACGGTATGAGAAAACTGGCGAGATGCCTGTCATTAATCCAGTCGTTGATTTATATAATCGCATCAGCGTGGAATTTGGCATTCCTGCGGGTGGCGAAGATATTGATCGCTATACAGGCATTCCGTTTCTTAAGATCTCGGATGGAACCGAACCATTTGAAACCAGCAAATCAGGTAAAATGGTAACAGAACATCCTCGCCAAGGTGAAGTGGTTTGGTGTGATGATCTTGGCGTGACATGCAGAAGATGGAATTGGCGCCAAGGGCCAAGAACACGAATTGACGAGGACACAAGCAACTTCTGGTTTGTACTCGAAGCCTTGCCACCATTTGATAAAAATATCGTCAAAAATGCCACGCTCGCGTTGATAGAAGACGCAAAAAAACTATGCCCGCAAGCCGCGTTCACAGCAAAACTAATCAGCAAGAATGGCGAACAGGAAATCTCGCTTTAAGCTATGCTCAAAAAACGGCCCCGAATTCAATCATTCGGAGCCATAATCACTTAATTGAAATAAATTGCTTACTCAGCAGGCGGTGCAAGCAATGCTTTCCACAAAATTGCACCCAGTGCTGCACCCGCAAGCGGCGCTACCCAGAACAACCATACCTGAGACAAGGCAGGTGTTTCTGCAAAAAATGCTACTGCCAGAGAACGCGCCGGATTAACCGAAGTGTTGCTCACAGGAATGGAGATCAGGTGAATAAGCGTCAGGCCAAGACCAATTGAAATCGGCGCAAAGCCAGCTGGTACCAATCTGCTGGTAGAGCCCAAAATGATGATCAGGAAAAATGCAGTCATCACAACTTCCGTAATCAATACAGCCATCATGTTAAACCCGCCTGGTGAAAGTTCACCGAAGCCGTTTGAGGCAAAACCGCCGGCACCTGAAAAATCACCCTTGCCTGAAACAATCAGGTAGAGCACGAGCGCACCCAGGGCACCCCCGACAACTTGCGCAACGATATAAGGAACAAGATCCTTGAATGAAAATTTGCCTGCAACGGCAAGCCCTAAGGAAACTGCTGGATTGAAATGCCCTCCGGAAATGCCGCCAACAGCGTAAGCCATGGTCAACACAGTCAAACCAAATGCGAGCGATACGCCCATTAATCCAATGCCAACTTCCGGAAACCCTGCAGCGAGTACAGCACTCCCACAGCCCCCCAGCACAAGCCAAAACGTACCAAACGCCTCTGCGGCTAATCTATTTGTCATGATAATCCCCCTTCCCATGGGTAATTGAAAGTATGTTCAATAGAACGAGCAGACTTTACATTACGTAAGGTAAGATTGCAAGCATTCAGTTCCTGGCAGGGGATAAACGGATTTCATTAACACTTCCAACAGGATAATCTCTGATGTTGGTAATCAGAGACATGCCTGCTAGTGCGCATTTGTCACGAAGAACAGACCTTGGAAATTATGAGAACCAGCCCTTGAGTTTGCCCCATAGGGATTTGTCGGGTGCTGCTTCTGCTGCAGCGCCCTCGATAGGAGCCACCCCATGCAATTCAGGAAGCAGTTCTGTTTCGAAGTGCTCTTCATCAGGCTGAACTTCTGCTTTCTTGATGGTCTCTTCTGTGAAGGTTGTCTCAAAAGATTTCATTTTTGCAAGCGTCACCGGCCCCGCCATTCCATCGGCAGCCAGTCCATTATCCTGTTGAAACTGAATAACAGCAGCCTTTGTGCCCTGACCAAAAACACCATCAGCTTCAATGCCAAGGTCTTCCTGCAATTGTTTAACCGCAACACCGCGTGAGCCTACCCTTAGCAAAACCAGTTCATGAAGTCCCATAACTGAAAATGTATCCGGTCCGGCAATACCGTCTGCTGAAAGGTTATTTGCTTTTTGAAATTCCCGTACAGCTTTTTCAGTTCCAGGTCCGAAGTCTCCATCCGCGCCGATACCAAGTTTTTCCTGCAGGCGTTTTACTGGTGCGCCCTTAAGGCCTCGTTTCAAAATTGACATGCTGTAACTCCTTAATAAAACAAATTTTGGCAAGCGAATCTGCTTGCCGTAATACACGTTGATAACGCGTTGCAGGATATATAAAAAGGCTCAATTCCTAAATATCAGGACCGACTTCCAGCTTGCTGCCATCGCTAAAGCGTGAAAACCGGAAACGTTGCATATCATGCCCGGGTGTCTTGCCAAGAACCATCTCGCAAAGGATTTTCCCAAACCCTGGCCCAATGCCGAACCCGTGTCCGCTCATGCCGGTAGCAATAATAAGACCGGGCATATCTGGTACACGGTCAACAATCGGCACAATATCCGGCATGGCATCAATCATGCCTGCCCATGCATGCCTGATTTTGGGTTTGCCAGCGGATGGAAATATTTTTGAGAAATTCTCCTGCAACTTTGCGACCTGCTTCATGTTTGGTGCAGGATTAAGAACACGGGTCTCTTCAAACGGGGAAACTTCATCAGCCGCCCAGTCCCGTTTTGTAGACCATGCATCCGGAAAGCCTTTTGGTGCAGAAAGGCGAAACGTAATATCCGGCAAATGAGCAGCAGCAACCGGAAGATACTTCCAGAAGTTTCTGAACGCATCTCGCCCTATATAGCAATCACTGCGTGCCCCACCAGCAAGATTATACCCACCATCATTTCGCCTGCGAAAAGCAATGTTCTCATCAGCAGCATTGCCACCATAAAATTCAGGCAAGGGCTCGGTCTGGCAAACAGTAGAGCGCACGCTCATTTGCGGGATGGTAATACCATGGCGTTTTGCAAACAGGGATGACCATGCGCCTGCTGCCAAAACACACTGCGAGGTACGAATGATACCATGTTCTGTAACAACGCCTTTCAGCGCTCCACCAGAAACATCCAACGCCCTGACCGCACAATTCTCGATGATAACAACCCCTTCATCATGCGCCATTTCAGCAATGGCGGGAATGGCTTGCCAGGCTTCTGCGCGTGCATCATTGGGCGTATGCGTTGCCCCTACCCACTCATGGGCATCGCCACCACGCTTGTCACGGTCTATCAACTTGTCAACTTCTGCCTTGGTCAACAATCTGCTTTCAAGTTGACATTCCTTTGCAATATCCAGCCATTCAGCCCGTTTTTCAAGACGCTCCTTGGTGCTGGCAAGATAACATATACCCCCACGTTTGAAGCCGGTTCTGCCTCCGGTTTCCCTGTCCACTTCTTCCCAAAGCCTCGTGGCTTCCATCATGATTGGAAGTTCGGCCCGGTCTCGGCCATGCTGGCGAATCCAGCCCCAATTGCGAGAAGACTGCTCACAGGCAATTCTTCCCTTTTCGCACACCACAACGCTCAACCCGCTTCGGCGCATGTAGAGCGCAGCAAAAAGCCCGATCACCCCACCACCTATAATGACCACATCCACTTCTTGCGGAAGCGGATCTGAAAACTTGACCGGCGTCGTTTCCTGTACTGGTCCAAGGAAGGTTTGATGCTTGTTCATTTAACCAGTTTTCATGATTTTCTTCCCAATGAACAGAAAAAACTTGTTTTTCTCAGGATTCAGAAAAGGACTGGTAAAATTTGCCTTTATTGTGCTATATACCATGTCGAATTAAACATACGGCTCCAGAAATTTGATTCTGGTGGCCGTTTTCTTTTTGCCAAACTTCGGGAAAACCTATTGGTTCCCGTTATGGATGAAAGCAGAAAAATGGAAAAAGTACCTATGACTGCTGCGGGCCACGTAGCTTTACAAGAAGAATTACAAAGACGTCAGTCTGTTGATCGCCCTGAAATCATTCAGGCGATTGCAGAAGCACGCGCCCATGGTGACCTTTCCGAAAACGCGGAATATCACGCTGCGAAGGAACAGCAAAGCCTGAACGAAGGTCGCGTTTCAGAACTCGAAGACCTGCTGTCACGTGCAGAAGTAATTGATGTCAGCAAACTTTCAGGTGACACGGTAAAGTTCGGCGCAACAGTCGAGCTTGCCGATGAAGATACCGATGAGGAAAGCACCTACCAGATTGTTGGCGATCAGGAAGCGGACGTTAAACTGGGCAAGATTTCCATTTCATCACCGATAGCAAGAGCGCTTATCGGCAAAAGTGAAGGTGACAGTGCAGAAGTGGCTGCTCCCGGCGGCGCTAAGTCCTATGAAATACTTTCCGTGAAATTCATCTGATAGCCTTACAGGGACCCCATGAGTCTTTCCAACTACAGTAGCCTCTTACTCACCGGTGGCACCGGATCTTTTGGCAAGGCCTTTGTAAACAAGGTTTTGAAAGACTATCCGAACATTGAGCGGCTGGTAATCTTTTCGCGCGATGAATTGAAACAATACGAAATGTCCCAGATTTTCACGCAAGCTGAATTTCCGGGTATTCGTTATTTTCTGGGTGACGTTAGAGACCAGGAAAGACTGCATCGTGCACTGGAAGGGATTGATGTGGTTGTTCATGCAGCAGCGCTAAAACAAGTGCCGGCAGCTGAATACAACCCTTTTGAGTGTATCAAAACAAATATCATGGGTGCTCAAAATCTGGTTGAGGCCTGTCTGGAAAGTGACGTAAAACGGGTTGTTGCCCTTTCAACCGACAAGGCAGCAGCGCCGATAAACCTCTACGGCGCGACCAAACTTGCCTCGGACAAATTGATCTCTGCAGCAAACAACATTGTTGGCAAGCGCGACTTAAGATTCTCAATCGTACGATACGGAAATGTCATGGGCAGCAGAGGCTCGGTGATACCCTTCTTTCTTCAACGAAAGAAAACCGGCGTCCTCCCGATTACTGACTACAAGATGACACGCTTCAACATCACACTTGAAGAAAGCGTGGACCTTGTCATCAAGGCCTTTGAACAAACACTTGGCGGTGAAATTTTTGTTCCCAAAATACCGAGTTACCGCATAGCAGACCTTGCTGAAGCCATTGCTCCTGAATGTAAACAGGAAATCGTCGGCATTCGCCCTGGTGAGAAACTGCATGAAGAAATGATCACCAGCAGTGACAGTTTTTATACAGTCGACTTTGGTGAATATTACGCAATTTTGAATGTCAGCGGCACAACCAGCATTGAAGATTATTGCAAGATGACAGGTGCAAAACCGGTTGAAAACGGAATGCACTATGACAGCACAAACAATTCGGAATTTTTAACACCCGAAGCCTTGCGCAAACTCATCGTTGAGCACGTGGATCCTGACTTCAAGGTCTAGTCAAGATATATGAAAGCTCACCTGGACAGAACATCTTCCAGTGCTGAGACTACTCGTTTAACATCCTTGTCCTTCAAACCTGGATAAAACGGCAAGGATACCACTTTTTCGTAATAGGCCTCCGCACCTGGCATGGATTGTTGGCCGTATCGTTCAACATAATAAGGCAACTTGTGCGTTGGAATGTAATGCACCTGCGTACCGATACCCATTTCTCTCAGCAAATTGCAAAAAGCGGAACGAGACATGTTGTGCGCATCATAATCAACCAGAATAGGATAGAGATGACGAACGGGATCAATACCAGCCGATGTAGGAATTGGCGTTACTCGTAGTTTGCTTTTTGAAAAAAGGTCGTCGTAAAGTTTTTTGATTTCGCGCCGCCGCCTTGCTATGTCGTCCATTTGCGCCAACTGGCTTGAACCAAGCGCACAGGCCATATCGGTCAACCGATAGTTAAAGCCCAATTCCTGCATTTCATAGTACCATGGATTTGGGCTACCATTTTCATCGAAAGCCATTTCCTTATCTGTAAAATCATCGGCAATCCGTGTGATGCCGTGACCTCTCAACAAAGACACTTGTTTGCAAAGTTCAGGATCCGTACAGGTTAGCATTCCACCCTCTGCACTCGTGATGGTTTTGACCGGATGAAAGGAAAAACTTGAAAAACTGGCATACTGACATGAACCCACTTTTTGGACGTTTCCGTCAGGATCCTCATAGGTCGTTCCCAATGCATGGCAAGAATCTTCCATGATCAGAATACCGCGTTTTTTCGCCTGCGCTGAGATGGCTGCCATGTCAGCTGCTTCACCATTCAAATGAACGATAACAGCAAGTTTTGCTGGTCGCCCTGCTTCTTCTGCGCGATTGGCCGCTTCTGCAAATGTTTCAGCCGTAACAAGTCCACTCACGGGATCACAATCCATAAACTCCACATGGGCACCTGCATAGGAGGCACAATTTGTGGAGGCCGCGAAAGACATGGCGGGTGTCAAAACCGTACCGCCGTCTTTGATCCCGAGCGCAAGACAGGCAACGTGCAAGGCACCTGTGGCATTTGCAAAGGAAATCGCGTGCGGCGCTCCAACATAGTCGGCAAAAGCCTTTTCAAATGCATCAACACGCGGGCCGGTTGTCAGATAATCTGACTCCAAAGCCTCCAGCACCGCCTTTTTATCAGCCGCAGTTATGGTTTGCTTGCCATATGGCAGAAAGGGTTTGGTCATTCACAAAACGCCCGTGTCATGATTAATGATGTTCCCATTGATAATGCATAAAACCCTTGCTGTCAGTAAAGAGATATTGAAATCCGGTTTGTTCGAAAATTGCCCTGGAACCAGGGTTGTCCGTATGCACTTCAGCATCAAGGATATGAAATCCTTTGCCTGAAAAATAGCGCTGGGCAAACTTTAAGACAACACTGCCGAAACCCCTGGAACGCCAGTCAGGAGCAAGGCAAATACCGATTTCACCCCTTGACTGATCTTCATGATTAAGGTCAACGCGAAGATGAGCCATCATTTCCCCACGCATGCTAATATTTACAAGCATGCGATTCCCGTCTTCAAGTGCCTTGGCAAGCCATGATTGGTGATCTTTCATGTCCGGCACATCAGGATTCCGAAAATATCTGGAAGCATCCTCAGCATATCGAGCCTCAAAAATAAACTCGGCATCTTCCAGCCTCACCTCATGAGACTGCATGCTGACCAGGGCCAACTCATTGATAACACGCTTTACGCCTTTGCCATCACACAAGGCGAGAGCATTTTTGCTCATCTTTTTTCGCAACCCAATGTCAGTTATCAGTTTGATTGCGTTTGTAGCGATTGAAGGCGCATCACAACTGACGGAGACACCCGCACCCTCTGTTTGCAATATTTCAGAAATGACTGTTTGATTGTCAGCGAGTGTCAAAACAATAGCAGGAAGCCCCACGCAACATCTTTCCCAGCTTGTGCCACCTGCCGCGCCGATTGCAAAATCTGCTCTTTGCATTTCATCATGTATCTGGTCTGAATATTTCAATAAGGAGACCTTCCTTCCCAACCCTTCCAGTGCTTTGAAATCGGCAAGACTGGCTGCGTCAGCATTTCCGGCTATAACGGTCAGGGAAAAATCATGCTGTTGTGCAACGTGATGGAGGGCTTCACCAATAATGCCAAGCGGTTGAGCCATGTCCCCACCACCAAGCGACACCAGGATATGAGGCGGGTTCTGAACATGATCAATCATAGCCATCTTGTTGGCACGGGCAGTTAGAAAAATCGGCTTGATCAGAGCGTGATGCGTACCGCCACAAAACTGGCTGGCCTCCGGAATCAACTCCTGATAAATGTCGCGCTCACGCCCATAGGTTTGATCCAAAAGAAAATCACACTCATGTTTGCGGTTTGCCAGATCATCAATGACCATGATGGATATTCCGTCAAAAGTTTTGCGAAGCCTTTCCTCCCAAACATGGTCAATGTCGTAATGGTCTACAATCAGCCAGTCCACGTTCAGGGGTTTCAATACCGCAATCGTGTCCTGCGCATCCCGTTCTTTTGAAATGCCAAGCCATGTATCATTTGCCATTTCTACAGGTGTAAAAAGAGAATAAAGGGCAATCCCTTCATCCAGAAGAGCCTTGCTGCAGGTTTTATCGATATGTCGAGATATGAAGGAAACTGAAAAACCTCTGTTCTTCAGGCCTTTTGCAAGCGTAAGGCAGCGCATGAAATGCCCAATTCCAATAATTGGAGAACTATCAACACGAAACGCAAAATGCATCAAAATGCCAATCTGAAAACCTGGTGATCGTCTTACCCTATTGGCATTTGTCGCACACTCTGTCTATATGCGAAAGCAATTGTTGTCAGACGAGAATTTGTACAAAAGCCGCAACCCATGACCTCAAAACCAATCTGCATCATCCCCGCACGAGGCGGTAGCAAACGCATACCGCGCAAAAACATTGCTGCCTTCAATGGCAAGCCCCTCATTTCCTGGTCAATTGAAACAGCGCTTAACAGCAGGGTCTTTTCAGACGTGGTGGTGACAACGGATGATGATGAGATTGCTACAATCTCCAAAGAGCATGGCGCATCCATTCCATTTATTAGAGATAAAAAACTGGCCGATGATTTCACCACCACAGCCGTTGTTCTTTTTGATGCGCTTGAACAATTGCCAAAATCGAATCATGCTTGCTGTCTTTATCCGACCGCTCCCCTCTTGGATGTCAGCGACCTTCAACAGGCCTATGCGAAGTTGCTTGATCGCAAGGCAGATTGCATAATTTCAATCACCGAGTTCGATTTCCACCCCTTGCGCGCTTTTGAAACCGGACCTGATGAACGCCTCGACTTCAAGTGGCCCGAGCACGCATTAACACGTTCACAGGATCTGCCGGAGCTGATGCATGACGCTGGCGCATTTTACTTCTTTGATACCAAAGCCTTCCAGGAGCACAGGAAACTGGTAATGGAAAATACGATCGGATATCCGATTGAGCGTTCAAGAGCGGTTGATATTGATACGCTTGAGGATTTTGAACTGGCGAAAGTCCTGCATGAAAATTGGCTGAAGAGAAAAACAAATGCAGTCCGATAATCACAGGATTGGCCTCATTGGGTTTTCCATAGAAGATGCTCATACGTTCAAAAATACAGACCTCACCATCGCTGCGCATATCTATTCAAACGAACAGAATAAAAAGAAATCTATTACCTCCTCACCTTCCATGATGAACATTCATGACTGGAAGTCATACAGGTTTGAAAAAAACTACGCTCATCATCCAGGTGCCGAATTTATCAAGTGCGCAAAAGCTCTGGTGTTTGACGAATTTATCCGTTGCACAGACCGCTGGCCCTGGTCTTCCGAACTGGTTGCCAACTGGAATGACTATGACCATCTATTCACATTGGCCTGCATTCATGCCCATGGCTGGATCAGTGAGCATAATATCAATTGCCTTGTCTATTCTAACGTCCCCCATCAGGGCATCGCATTGGCACAATATGCAACCGCCAAACAACTTGGCTTAAAGACACTCGTCTTTTGCCAAAGCCCGATTGCAGGAAGAAGTTTTCTGGTTGAGGACTGGAAAGATCTCGGCAAATTCAACACGTCACTTGAAGGTGAAAAAACACGCATTGAGATCTCACCACCGAAAGAGCCGCCCTTTTACATGGCTTCGACCAAGGGAAATTTCAAACGCAAGGCAACAAGCATATTAAAGCGACTGAGAGCACAGCTGATCGTAAGTCTTGGACTAACGGGCATCACCAAGGAAAAACGCAGGCAGTCATTTCTCAGGAACTCAAAACGCTGGCAAAATGCAGTTCAGGACAAGCATTACCTCGATGCATCATCAAACAGGTTCAGGGAAACAATTGGCAAAACGGAATACATATATTTTCCACTACACTTGCAACCGGAAATGACAACAGACGTCCTGGGAGAAGATTATGCAGATCAGCTTCTGGCGATTGAAACCCTGCGAAACATCATCCCGGATGACCTTGAAATATATGTAAAGGAAAACCCCAAACAGACCGGCCTCATGAGAAGTGATGTTTTTTTCAAACGGCTTGAGAAAATTCCAAATACAAGATTATTGTCAAGGGACACTTCCAGTTTTGAATTGATCAAAAACGCCAAAGCCGTTGCCACCATAAGCGGAACAGCTGGTTGGGAAGCGCTTAGAATCGGCAAGCCAGTCATCGTGTTTGGCAATATTTTCTGGAACCATTTGCCGGGCGCTTTTCACATTGGAAAGAAACCAACCTGGCAAGATATTTCAGCGTTTGAATTCAGTGCCTCAAAATTGCAGGAAGCAGCAAATCAGATTTCCAGACACGCGCATGAATGCGTTTGCGACAAGGCCTATTCTGTGATGCTCGAGGAGTTTGACGAAGCTCGGAATGCACATCGCCTTTCAAGCCTGATCAAGCGCTACCTTGAGGCTTGAAGCAGATCAAACTCAGCTTTTGAAAACTGGTGCTGCCTTCTTTTCCAGAAGACTGTATATGGTATCCGATACAGCCTTAATATTCTTGGCCGCATCGTGGCCTTCATCAATCTTGATATAATGACGCTCGATAACACCATTGTGGCAGGCGTCAAGCAATTGTCCGGCAATACGCTCCAGTTCACCATGATCAATTTCATGACTGGCGATATCGGAATAATTCAAATCATCCGACCATTGAAAAACACCCGGAAAACTAGAATACCATGTATGCCCGAAGACAATTGCCTATTTTCCCTTACGGACAGCTTCCCACCCAACGGTTCCGGTAATGGTGGCAACCGCTTCACAATGAGCAGTGAGCGTATTTGTATTTGCATGGGAGGGCATGAAAACAACATTGGGAATGCGTTTCAGGCGGTAGAAAAACAGAGGCCCACGAGAATATGCCCCCTGCTTCGGGTTTTCCTTGACGTAGATTTTCACATCGTCAGGCAAGATGGCTGAAAGCTTTTCCACCGCAAGCAATTGGTCACGATAATCGCCTCCAAGGGAAGAAGTGGTCATCTCAGGCTGCAATTGAAGCGGGAAATAGACAAACTTTTGTTCAATGTCGATCTGCTGATCTTCAAATTCCATAAGGTGCTCAAAGTACGGCAACTCGTTTTCATGAAAGAACCTGGAGAATGGATCACGCCACGAAGGAAAGCTTTTATAAATCCTGTTGGCGCGCTTGATGATACCCATCAGTGCAATCGGCTTCAACAATAGGGAAGGCTTCTTCATGAAGACGTAAGCAAGGACATTTGCCCAGCCCTTGATGGACAAGCGCTTGCCCATGTCACCAGCTTGGCCGATGTTCTTCATGTAGAAAAGATCAAGATCCTTCTCGTCAATTGGCAAGGGGGCAGCATCAGGATTTGTCGGATTAAAGTTTCCGTAATCCTCAACATTCTCCATTGAAAAATACTTGCCGGGGAAAATCGATTGAGTAAGTATAATTGTCGGGATGCCAAGACTTTTGCAAATATCATAAAGGATGGTATCGCAAACCAGATGGGGCACATTGAAAAACAGGGCATGGGTAATTTTTTCATCCCTCACCTGCTGTGCCAGCAAGTCACTGAGGATGTAGAAATAGTCCTTGTAGTCCTGAAGATTTTTCAAATTATGTGATTGATATCGATACCCTTCTGAGTATCGATAAAGCTGATCCACTGTCCGCTCCATGGTATCACGAAAAAGCTCTGACGAAAGCAATTCAGCATTACTACCAGCATAATATTGTCCGCGCATGAGATGTCCACGCTGGCCTTTTCTGGTATCCATGCGTGAGAGCGCTGAAGCCTTGAAATCAGCCATGTCATTGCCAAAATGCAGACATAGCTCAATGTTGTCATGTTGCCTGACCAAAGCATCCAGAATTTCATCGGTATTATCGGATGTGGAAACACATAACAAACGAATGGTCATGTCGGCATCCAGTCTTTTTCATCGACATCTAGCCACAACTCACGCAACCATTTGGCAGGTTTTGTCTTGTAACGCAATTTGGGACCCGCCCCGATAATAGCCTCTTCCATTTTCGGATCACCATGAAAACACATCACCCTGCATTTTTCCGGAAGGCGCGGTTCAATGAGAAAATTAAAAGGCAGCAGCGGAATGGCCTGACGTTTAAAGGAACAGACCCAGCCATCAGGAAAATACTCAAGCTGTTTGTACTTGTGAGCAGTCAGGGAAATATAGCGCTGCTCTCCCTTGTGTGCGACTGCAGCAGAAATATCATCTTCAAATTCCGTATACAGAAAATCATGTTTGCCCGGGTCAAACCGATAAACCGAACCATGTCCGCCAACCCTTCTTCTGCGCTTCTCAAGCCAGTCTTGACCCATGCAAATCTTGCCCGGTGCATGATCAAAGAAACCGCCCATGGGGCCGCTGACCACAACATCGAGATCCATGACCAGCGCAGGTCCTTCAAGGTTGGCAACGCCAGGTTTCATCATGGTGACCTTTCGCCAAGCACCACGCCTCTTGCCGGTTGTCATTGCCTTGACCATTTCCTCCTCCACCGGAACGACCGGCAATGGCAGCACTTCCACCTCTTCACGGATGCCTTCCGGTTTTTCTGTAAAGCAAACAAACCGGAAAGGTCGGTCCATATTTCGCTTAACGCCTGCATAAAGACGGTTCACGTAATAGGGAGGAAATTTCTCCCCCCATTTTATGCAAACAATATTGGCAACACTCATTGGGCAATTTTCTTTTCGGAAATCAACATTATGGATTTTCTGGTATCACCAATTTCAAGTCGTCGCAAACCGGAATAAAGGCGTATCAGACCCAGTAAAATTTATACAACAAAATAACCCTCTATATGCCTCGCATGCAGGTGCATTTAACTATCAGTTAATCATATTAACAGTTTCACCCCGCATTTGACCTAACGTTAAAGGTTAACTGCTAATACTCAAATCTAATAAATAAAAAGCAAGTATATGCTTAGAGTGGGACAGCTTGATGCGGATTATAGCAGAACTTAAAGACAGAATTCATACTCTTCTTGGATTAAAGAGATTTGATGAAAAACAGTTTGGGGGACAGGCGGCACGAGAAGTACGCCAGATACAGACACAATCTGTTTACTCACTGACATCGGCAATGATGTATGGTAACATATTGTTTGCAACACTTTTGACAGCAAACCTTCTTGGCTACGGGTTTTGGCCAACTTTTTTTGCAGTCTCCTGGTGTGCAATTGTTGTAAGTCTTTCCTTGTTTACCCTGAAAAAAAGCAAGTCACGAAAGAAACTCAATAAGAAACATTCAGGTTCAGAACAATCCATTAAAAACCTGATTATTTCATCAGCTATACTCTCTTCAGTCTGGTGTGTACCGGTTGTGATGTTTTACAGCTTTACAGATGGGGTAGAACGCGGCGTTATCACTGCGATCATGGCAGGCATTCTGTCTGCTGGCGCAGCATCCCTTTCACGCGTACCAAAAGCAGCCTACACCTGGTTATTCATTGCAGGCACCATCCACTTTGTTGTTGCCCTATATGCTGGCATATCAACAGGCCGGTTTGCAGACATTACCATCGCCATATTCGCAATTCTGGCAACCGCAGGTTTGGCATCTTCGGTCTATGAAAGATCAGCCTCGTTCTTCAAAGCCTTTGAAAACACACAGAAAATCAAGGAAAAAAGCGAGGTTATCGACTTACTTCTTAAAGACTACGAAAGTCAGGCAACCGAGTGGCTTTGGGAAACAGATGAACAAGGCTATGGCACACGCGCGCCCCAACAGGTGTTGGACATGCTGGGTTTTGACAAGGAGACCTTTACAGGTGCCACTGCACCACAACTGGCCAGAATGCACACAACAGAAGAGTCTTCTGAGAACCTCTCAAGATTGATGGATGCCCTTTCCAGAAGAGAAGAGTTCCACGATATTACACTTAGCATCAAGGATGTACGTGATGGCTCGACCAAATGGATCATGACACGCGGCAAGCCGCAATGGGATGAAGACAAGTTCCTTGGCTATCGCGGCATCTGTGCGGATGCAACCGCAGCCATGGAAGCGGAAAAGAACATTCATTATCTGGCAAGACATGACACGCTTACGGGGCTTTCAAACCGTCCAACATTCAACGATCAATTGAACTTGTGGCATAATGCAGACAGATCATATGGAATTCTTCTAATCGACCTAGATCATTTCAAGACTGTAAACGATACGATGGGCCATGCTGCCGGAGACTACATCTTGAAACAGGTTGCCAAACGACTGAAAGAGGCAACCGGAGAGGCCAATCTTCGTCGTTCAGATGAATGTACAATAGCACGCCTTGGTGGTGATGAATTTGCAATTACATTTGCAGAAGACAGACGCAACCCTGGCTCAAACATGAATGAGCGCTCAAAAATGCTATCAAAGCGTATTGTTGAGCTTATGTCCCAGCCATTCACATTTGAAGGCAAGGAAATCAGAATTGGCGCCTCGGTTGGATATGTTATCGCCCCTGAAGACGGTGATGAAGTCACGAGACTTATAAACCGTGCTGACATGGCACTTTATCGTGCCAAGGCGAATGGCAAGTCCACTCAGCACAGATTTGACTACACAATGGACGAGGAAACACGTTCAGCCAAACTATTGGAACTGGATGTATGTAATGCCTTGCAATTGGGCCAACTCAAAATTGCCTACCAGCCAATTGTTTCAGTCGGTTTTGGCCAAGATGACACAAAGACACTCAAGCCGATGACAGCTGGCATGGAGGCCCTGTTGCGGTGGGAGCATCCTACCAAAGGCAATATCAGCCCGGATGAGTTTATTCCAATTGCCGAGGCAACCGGAAGTATCATCTCGATTGGCGAATGGGTTCTGAAACAGGCTTGTCTGGAAGCTGCAAGCTGGGATGAGGAACACACCATCGCGGTCAATGTTTCGGTCAAACAGATTATTGCACCCAATTTCATTCATACGGTACTGGGCGCGCTTGCAACCTCGGGACTGCCTGCAAATCGTCTTGAAATTGAGATGACGGAAAGCGTTCTGATTACGGACCCTGAACTGACGATTGCTACAATCAAACAATTGCGTTCGCTGGGTGTAAGAGTATCACTGGATGATTTCGGAACCGGTTACTCATCCTTGTCATACATTGCAGACTTTGATGTGGACCGCATCAAGATTGACAAGTCTTTTGTTGAAAAACTCAGTGACAAGAATGCAAATGCAGCTCCAGTGATCAGTGCAATAACCAATCTTGCCTCTTCGCTGGGCCTTGTAACAGTTGGTGAAGGCGTCGAGACACAGGAACAGGCTGATTTGCTCAAGAAACTTGGATGTGACCACTTGCAGGGCTATTTTTACGGAAAACCTGTTATTCGTGATGTCCATGACTGCGAATTACCGGATAATCTTGAAACGCTTGACGATAAAAGACCTGATGATTCCAAGGGCGAAGACAAGAACTTGGCAAAGTCAGCCTGACAACACGACTAACATCTTCCTTGAAAAGGCCGCACCGGATGCGGCCTTTTTACGTTGTGCATACACCTTCAAAACTGTGTGTCCAGTGGCAAGCGCTCTTGTCATCTCCCCTTCCCGATTGTTATCTATGTATGAAAACAGGATAACGGTTAATCACATGTCTACACATCATACAAAAATGCTCATCATAGGCTCCGGCCCTGCAGGCTACTCCGCGGCAATCTATGGCGCACGTGCCATGCTGGAGCCAACTCTAGTTGCAGGCCTTGAACAGGGCGGGCAGTTGATGATTACGACCGAGGTAGAGAATTACCCCGGCTACGCAGAAGCAGTTCAAGGCCCCTGGATGATGGAACAAATGCTGGAACAGGCCAAAAATGTAGGTACCAACATTATCAACGATCACATCATGGAAGTCGATCTTGATGTTCGCCCGTTTAAGGCTGTAGGCGATAGTGGCACCGTTTACACAGCAGACACGCTTGTTATTTGTACAGGCGCCAAGGCAAAATGGCTGGGCTTGCCATCAGAAGAAAAGTTTATGGGCTTTGGCGTATCTGCCTGTGCAACCTGTGATGGCTTTTTCTACCGCGACAAGGAAGTTGTTGTGGTTGGGGGTGGCAATACCGCCATTGAGGAAGCTCTGTATTTGTCCAACCTTGCCTCAAAGGTTACCATTATCCATCGCCGTGACGAGTTCCGTGCCGAACGAATTTTGCAGGAACGTGTTTTCAAAAAGCAAAACATCGAGATTCTATGGGATAGCGAACTTGCAGAAATCACGGGCAAGGAAAGCATTCCCCCTTCTGTCACAGGTGTGAAAATCAAAAACAGGAACAGTGGCGAAATTACTGATTACCCAACGCATGGTGTTTTCATTGCCATTGGCCACGCACCACAGACGGAACTGTTTGAAGGCAAGCTGAAGAAAAAAGACTCAGGTTATCTTTGGTCTGCGCCTGATTCCACGGCAACTGAAATACCCGGTGTTTATGCAGCTGGCGATATTACAGATGATATTTACCGCCAGGCAGTTACGGCAGCAGGAATGGGCTGCATGGCGGCACTCGAAGCGGAGAAATACCTTGCAGAACTTGAAAGCGTAAGCGAAGCTGCTGAATAATTCATCTAAGAATTTGCGCCATGAAACGGGAGGGTTGAATGGACTGGGACAAGCTGCGGATTTTTCATGCGGTGGCAGAAGCAGGCAGCTTTACCCATGCGGCTGACAAACTGAATCTAAGCCAATCGGCTATTTCAAGACAGATCAGTAGCCTTGAGGGTGACTTGAAAGTCCCCCTATTCCATCGTCATGCGCGTGGCCTTGTCATGACAGACCAGGGTGAAACACTTTACGCAACTGCACATGACGTATTGCTGAAACTCGATGCAGTTCAATCCAAGCTGACCGATTCCACCGAGCGCCCCGAAGGCAATCTCAAGGTTACCACGACTGTTGGCCTCGGCACTGGTTGGCTGACAACCCGAATCCATGAATTCATCAACCTGTATCCGGATGTTCATCTGGAAATGATCCTGGCCGATGAAGAGCTAGACCTGATAACGAGAGCGGCTGATTGTGCGATCAGGTTGCGCCAACCCAAGAACCCTGATCTCATTCAGCGCAAGCTCTTTACTGTGCACCTGCATGTTTATGCGGCCCCAAGCTACATCAAGAAATATGGCCAGCCCAAGGACGTGGATGATCTCAAGGATCACAAGTTGATTTCCTATGGTGACAATGCACCGAGTTATCTGACCGGCATGAACTGGCTACTGACAGCCGGAATTGATGGCAACCAGAAGCGGGAAGCCGTTTTTCAGGTAAACAACCTTCGCGCCTTGCGCAGGGTTTGTGAAGAAGGTGCCGGAATAGCCGTGCTTCCTGATTATATTGTCGAGGATCGTCATGCCCTGGTGCAGTTGATGGCCGATGTGGAGGTACCGGAGTTTGACACCTATTTCTGCTATCCGGCCGAAATGCGCTCATCAGCAAAACTGCAGGTTTTCCGTGATTTTCTGATCTCCAAGGCTAGACACTGGAAATACTAGACCATGCAAACTATTTCATTCTCGCAGGCAGACCCGCACCTGACGTGGACTGCAATCACCAAAGCCATTCATGAGGGGCATCTTTTACCCAGGGCGGAAATTGGTGACCTGCTTTTGCAGGAAGCACCCAACGCCCTGTTGAGTCGCGGTGCATGGATCAAGGGTCTTGGCATGGCAATGAAATCCATGAGTGTTTTTCCCGAAAACAAAAGCCTGCCCTCAATTCAGGGCGGCGTGCTTGTTTTTGACGGTGAAAACGGAAGTCTGAAAGCAGTCATTGATGGCATTCTGGTTACCAAGTGGAAGACAGCAGGCGATAGCGTGCTGGGTGCAAAACTTCTGGCCAACCCCAACCCGAAAAAACATTTGATGATTGGTGCAGGAACTGTCGCAGCCTCAATTCTGGACGCCTACCACGAGATCTTTCCATCTATCGAAGAATTCGTCATATACAATAGAACCCCAAAAAGGGCAGAAGAACTTGCCACTCAGTTTTCCCCAAAATTGCCAAATGTGACAGTTGCAACAGACCTTGCAGAGGCTTGCGGACAAGCGGACATCATCACCAGTGCGACCATGGCAATTGAGCCTATAATCAAAGGTGAATGGATAAAGGAAGGCACTCACCTGGATCTGATTGGTGCATTCAAGCCCAACATGCGCGAGGCTGACGACACTCTCATCACCAAGGCAGAACTCTTCGTCGATTCACGCGAAACCACTTTCAAACACATTGGTGAAATAGAAATTCCAATTCAACAAGGTACAATTGAAAAGCATGATGTGCTGGGCGATTTCTATGACCTATGCACTAGCACTGCAAAAAGAAGCTCTGAAAAAGCCATAACACTGTTCAAGAATGGTGGTGGAGCACACCTGGATCTTATGACCAGTCTGGAAATTTATCGGACAATCGAGAAAATTACGTATAGTAAGAAAAACACAAAAACGTGATATAAATACAACAAAAGCCTGACTATAAGGCCTAAAAACATCAAATATTGAGAATTTTTCGGGTTCTTATTTTATTTTAAGGGTTTTCGCCCCACTATTTAAATTAACGGAAAGCGATTCGGTTTGTTATTCTCCTCCCGACAAACTGGCAAATCCTTCTGTTACCCATGAAGGCATATCCTTCAGAAGACTTTGCCGGGCTTTTATTCAAGCCCGGCTTTTTTTGACCAAAATCACTTGTATAAAGCTTCGCCCTGCAAATCCTTGTAAAGATGGGCAACCTGCTCTTCATAACCATTAAACAGCTTTGTCGGGATACGTTCACCAGTCTCAAGATCACGCTCTGTAGCCTGCGTCCAACGCGGATGATCGACCTCCGGATTAACATTTGCCCAGAAACCATATTCCTTGGGGCCCAGCTCTTCCCAGAAGCTGACAGGACGTTCTTTTGTGAAACTGATTTTCTTGATCGATTTGATATGCTTGAAACCATACTTCCACGGCAAGGCCAATCGAAGGGGCGCACCCATTTGTTTTGGAACCGGTTTTCCATAAGCACCTGTGACCATGAAGGTCATCTCGTTCATGGCCTCTTCCATGGTAATGCCTTCGACATAAGGCCACGGATACCAGAACTGTTTTTGTCCCGGAGCAATGGATTTGTCTTCAAACGTTTCGAAACGGATGTATTTTGCATCATTCTTGGGCTTTGCAAGTTTAATCAGCTCGGACAATTCAAACCCGGACCATGGAACCGTCATTGACCAGGCCTCTACGCAACGATGGCGATAAAGTCGTTCCTCCAGAGGCATTTTTTTCAATAGATCATCAATACCAATGGTCATCGGCTTTTCGATCTCTCCATCGATCAGTATTTCCCAGGGACGAACCTTCAGGGCTTGTGCAGCCTGATGAATTTGCTTGTGGGAACCAAACTCGTAGAAATTATTGTAAGTCAGGTTCAAACGCTCTGGCGTAATCGGACGATCAAGCTTGTATTTCTCATTGCGCTTTATGTCCTTGTATAACCCGGCACTTGGGTCTTCAGCAGCATGTGCATGATGGCTCGCATAGGTCATGCCGGTAGCAGCCAGCAAGCCACCCATTCCAAGACCCTTGATTATCTCCCTGCGATTTAGAAAGACATCTTCTGAAGTAGCCTTGGCTTCTGTAACTGCCCAGGTAGGTTTAATGAAATTTCTTTTAGTCACACGCATGACCCCATAATTGATATATCAATATCTAAGATATGGATGCAACGTGACAAAAATCAATTAAAGGAATTTCACAAAGCTGTCAGAAGCTTCGTTCAACCGACCATAAATCCATCAAAACAGAAACAGTGGAATTTTTTAGTCCAGCTTTGAAATGCCAACTGATGAAACCGCATCAATATCTTCTTGTGAAGCACACAGGTTGGACTGTTCGGCACGAAGGGATGTAGCGGGTCTTGGCACATCAAGATTACCACATTGTGTGACACTGCTCAGGTTACGTGGAATGCGCACTTGAACATTGGAGCGACGGTCCCTGTCAATCAGCGTAGTCGTGTTGCCACCAAATGCGTAACGAATACCACCAAAACCTCCAACATAATTGTCTTCGCCAGCTTCGATTTCACCAAAGATACTAACGCCATCAAGACCCTGATCTGTCAGGAGGTGCTCAAAAGAAAGATTGCCAACATGTCCACGGGAAGTAAGGCGATGCCCTACAGAGACGCGCAGGTTATCTGTGTAATAGTAGGAAAGGTCAACTTCATCGATGAATTCAGTTTCAAAATGCTGACCAAATTGAATGCCGACCAGCGCATCCACAGACCAGCGGTCATGATAGGATGAAATTTCAACACCAACACGGCCGCCATGCTCAGGGTCGGTATAGGCCCAGTCACCATAGATACCAAGAACACCGCTCTCGTTTCGATAGAAGATGTGAAGACCGGCAGCAGCACTTGTAAAGTCACCATCGTAAATGCCGGCAGCGCCATCAATCTGTATGCCAAAATTTGTGAAGTTTGGAATTGGTGACGCTACAGAAGCTGTAAACATGGCATTGGAAGCCGTACCCAGTACATTACGCTGATAAGCGCCACCCAAAATGCTGAGTTCAAAGTTTACCGCATCAACCGCAACAGCGGGCTGGTTTGGCGCAGGCTGCTGGGCAACTGGTGTTGGATCAATGAGGAGATCAGCGGACAATGCGACACCTGGAATTAAAGCTGAAGCAATAAAACCAAGTCCACAACTGGTTGCGTTCATAAGATTCTTCAAACTGGCCTACCCGTAAGTCTTGATTGTTGTTAACTTTTAATAGTGCATAAAAGCCATTTTTAAAAGCCATAACACAGTTTAAATGCCTGTTCTGCAAAACTTATGGTTAATTTCCAGATTTTGGATGAGCGTGGCATTTTTGCACACATGTCTTTTGCGGTTTGAACAAGACCAACTCAATAATTGAGAAGCATTCCAGTGATTCGAAAAATCGAGGTCTTGATCGGATTAAAGACTGCAAAACGAGCGCTATAAATAAAGTCCTGTTTCTCACCTTTTGATTGTTAATCGCAAGATGAGAAACAGGTCATTCTTTTACTGTTATTTCAAACTTGCACAGAAGCGCTGAATACGTTCACAGGCTTCAGTCAAGGCTTGCGTGGAAGTTGCATACGAAATACGGAAGTTTGGTCCAAGGCCAAATGCAGAACCGTGTACGACCGCAACGCCTTCTGCTTCCAGCAATTCAGTGACAAAATCCTCATCCGTCTCCAAAACTTTACCGGACTCTGTTTTCTTGCCCATCAACTTGGCACAGGAAGGATATACATAAAACGCGCCTTCAGGCTTGGGGCAATCAATTCCTGCAGCCTGGTTCAGCATTGAAACAACAAGATCACGTCTTGCCTCAAATTCCTTGCGGCGTTCACCAATAAACTCCTGCGGTCCGTTCAAAGCCTCAATACCAGCCCATTGGGTAATTGAGCATGTTCCCGATGTTGATTGTCCCTGCACTAGGTTCATGGCCTTGATCAGTTCGATTGGACCTGCACAATAGCCAAGACGCCAGCCGGTCATGGAATATGCCTTCGACAGGCCATTCATGGTGAGCGTACGGTCATAAAGCTTTGGCTCCACCTGTACAGGGGTCACAAACTCAAAGTCGCCGTAACAAAGATGCTCATACATGTCATCGGTCAGCACCCAGACATGCGGGTGCTTCATCAACACATCGGTAAGGGCTTTCAACTCGTCATGGCTGTAAGCAGCACCGGAAGGGTTTGAGGGCGAGTTAAACAGGAACCATTTGGTCTTGGGTGTAATGGCTGCTTCGAGCTGTTCACCGGTAATCTTGAAATTGTTTTCAATAGTCGCCTGTACAAAAACCGGCTCTCCGCCATTCAGCAAAACCATGTCAGGATAACTCACCCAGTAAGGCGCTGGAATAATGACCTCGTCGCCCGGGTCAAGCGTGGCTGCAAACGCATTATACAAAACCTGCTTGCCACCGGTGGTCGCAATGACCTGGGAAGGGTCATAGTCAAGACCGTTCTCGCGCTTGAACTTGTCGGCAATGGCCTGTCTCAGTGGCAGGATGCCCGGCACATCGGTGTATTTCGTTTCACCCCGGTTTATCGCCTCAATCGCTGCTTTCTTGATGTTATCCGGCGTATCAAAATCAGGCTCTCCTGCCCCCAATCCGATAACATCACGTCCCTGCTCTCTTAGTTCCCTGGCCTTTTGTGAAACTGCAATCGTTGCTGATGGTTTCACGCGTGAAAGGCCTTTGGCGACAATGCCCATGATTAAACTCCGATAAAGATTTGAAATCGGTCAAAATGACCACAGAAACCTTCTATTCGCTCACCGAATTCAAATCAAGTGGTGGACGCTTGATTGGCACAGGAATCGGCGCTTGATAGACGGTGCCATTGGTATGTTTCAATCCATAGGGATTGGGGCCTATGCCTCCGCCAAGCTGAATGGTTACATCCTTGCGAAGGTTTTTAACCGGTGCAAAATAAATTGCCGCCAACTGTTTTTTGGTCAAAGGTTTGTTCGCCTCTTCATTCCCGGCATTATCCGTTTCAGCATCTGAAACCCTGACCTTGGCATCATTATTACCGGTAGAAACGCTTTCTGGAGCGTCTCCATTCGCAAGGGCAGCACTCTGCGTTTCATTGGGTGAGATGTTAAAAGTATTGCGCGTCAGGAGATAGGCATCTGTAGGCAACCTTGGTCTCTTGGTTGGTACAAATGCGAGTGGTGTTTCAAGGGATACGCTCGCAAAACCGCCCTCTGGCACAACAATCCGCGTATCAATGGCATCAAACTCTTCAGCACGCGGTGCATCTTCCGGACGCTTGATGGGAACACCATCAGCTGCATATTTGAAGATACAAATATCCTTTGTAATGTCGTGTGGCATTGAGCCACCCAGTCTTTCAGACAAACCACCATCATGAAAAGTTTCAAACTTGCCAACCGCTTGTAATTGGTTGTCAAAGCCTTCTTGTAACAGGCGGGCAGCCCGGATGTTGCGCGCCAAACCTGATTTGCCACCAAAGACAATCGCAACCAGTGTTTTGTCATCTCGTGTCGTTCGTACCGCAACATTGAAACCTGAAGCGCAAACGTATCCAGTTTTCATTCCGTTTGTTCCGTCAAACAAACGCATCAGCGCATTGTGATTCCGCAAGCGCCTGTTTTCGAATCGAAGCGCAGGTATGTTGAAAAACTCGCTGTATTGGGGAAACTCTTCAGTCAGCTTGAGCGTTAGCAAGGCCATGTCCCTTGCGGTTGTAAACTGATCAGGCTCGTGCAGTCCGTGGGGATTAGAAAACCGGCTTCCCTTCATGCCAAGCCTGCGGGCATGAGCATTCATGAGAGCCACAAAATTCTCTTCACTCCCGGCAGCCGCCTCAGCCAGGGCAACCGAGATATCATTGGCTGATTTCACCATGATAATTTTCAATGCAGTTTCGATGTTCAGCACCGTACCGATTGGAAAGCCCATGCGCGATGGCGGTTCGCTGTAGCTTTCCTCTGAAATTCTAACCGGAGACTGCATGGAAATGCTTTGCAACTCGATCATTTTGAAAACCGTATAGGCAGTCATCATTTTTGTAAGCGAAGCTGGCGCCCATTTATCAAAGGCCATGTGATGGGAAAGAACATCACCAGAGGTCATATCAACAAGCAGATGCGGGCGCACCGGCAATTCACCCAGATCATCACTCTCTTGGGCGAAAACAACACCTGTCAGGCCAATCATTCCTGCAAGCATGGATGTCATCAACAACTTCAACAAGGATGTCTGTTGATTGTATGAGCGCTTCAAATCGGGCACTTCAACTCCATAAAAAGACGACTAGGGTTATTATCAATCTAAAGAACAGTGCAGCTCGGAAAATTGATAACCTCCCAAATAAAGCCTATCCGGCAAAGGTTTTCAGCACGAATGAGACTATTTTAAGAAATTTTCAGTCACATTTCTGCCATGAGATGACCCTGAATTACACCAGATTTGCCCGAAACTCTGCCTTAAAAATCATCAAACTATCATCATCAAATGTTTTATATGACTATAGCTTAGGCTGAGTTGAGGGCTATTCATGCATAATAATCAAAAAGACAGAAATATCTGGATGGTGAAATCCGTTTACACCAGAGGTTTGAAAAAACGCTGGCACAACCTTTTTATAATCTCTGCAGTGACAGCAATTGCATTCCTGTGTGTGAGCGTAGCTGCTTTTCAAACTGTGTTTGGTTCAGGTAATTCCAACATTTGAAATGTTGTTTCAATAGCCCCTGCATGACAAGGGCTTAGGGCGATAAGGGCAAGCGCATGAGGCAACTGCCCTTATCGCTCGTAAATACATAGAGTGTTTCAAGACTGAATCTGATGAAGCGCCATTTGTTTGATGATATCCTTGCGCGCCTCAAACGGTGAGGAAAGCGCACGAATTTCCATTTCCGTATTGTCGGCAAGTAACAAGACAATACTGCCACCGCCAAAAATACGCCCGGTCAGTCCCTGTTTGACATTAACCTCTTCAATCATAGGAAAATGAACTTCGGTCGCCATGTCCTTGGGCCAACCTGGGTGACAATAAAGACTGTCTTCATTAACCTGCAACCGGATGGTTTGGTATTTCAGGAAGGCATAGGCAGCCAACAGAGGCACAAAAACCGACATGACGACGATAAACAAACGTGCAAGATTGCTGTCACTATTATTGGTAATAGACAAAAGCCCCCAGGCGAAGGCATAGGCAATAAGGATAACAAGACTCGGAATAAAAATACGCCAATGGGCGTAATATAGCGGAATTCCCCGATCATTGGCCTCATTTTTTTCAAGAATCAGGCCGCTGTCAGATTCCAGTATCAGATTGGGATTGGTGTCTTCCATCACTTGCCCTATATCTTTGAATACTAAAAAATGTATTCGCATTTCAAGTTTAATCCAAGGAGACCCGCATGCGCAAGCTTTGCGTTCACACTGTTGCAACCCTGTTGATATCACTCACCTTTTCAGCCACGGCTTCGCAAGCTGAAAAAACGTTCAAAACAGAAAAAGCACAAATCAGTGTTGAAACCATAACCAGCAGCCTCAATCACCCTTGGGGAATGGCGATGTTGCCCAATGGCAAAATCCTGG
>CALDZZ010000033.1 GCA_937944075.1 uncultured Rhizobiaceae group bacterium | reverse complement strand
GATGGACCACCAAAATTTGCCAGCAACATGACAGGGCATGCCAATGGGGCAACTGGCATTACACGTGTCACCATGCATGAGCATCTGCCGGAAGACTTCCAATATTACATTCAAACCGCATCAGAGCAGCGTGAGGTTCGTTCACACTCGTTTGGAATGGATATGGAGCTGCCTAACGCAACGCTTACCACATTAAACGATGATGGCATGAAAGCATTTTATGGCTTAACTGAAGCACCAAAAGGCAGGGGCCTTCGTGCAATGGCATTCGATGTGACTGTACAAAGTCTTGAAAAGACAAAAGAAGTTCTGAAAAAAAATGCAATTGAAGCAAAAATGATCGGTGCAAGACTGGTTGTGGAACCAGCCAGCGGTCAAGGCGCTATCCTTGCATTTGTAGAGGCTTGAGCATGAGCAAAAGCGTAAAGGCCGGAAATACAGTTTTCAGCAACAGCAAACCGATTTCAATAATTTGTGGTCCATGTCAAATGGAAACCCGCCAGCACACTTTTGATATGGCAGGTAGTCTAAAGGAAATTCACGAAAAACTCGGGATTGGCTTTGTCTATAAAACCAGTTTTGACAAGGCAAACAGGACATCAATATCAGGCGAACGCGGCGCGGGGCTTGAGGCGGCAATTCCAGTATTTGATGATCTTCGAAAAGAATTGGGCGTTGCAATTTGCACTGATGTTCATACCGAAGAACAATGCGCTTTGGTCGCTTCCCATGTTGATATTATTCAAATCCCTGCCTTTTTGTGCCGACAGACAGACCTACTGATAGCTGCCGCCAAAACCGGCAAGGTTGTAAACATCAAAAAGGGCCAATTCCTTGCGCCATGGGATATGACGAATGTTGCCAAAAAAGTTTCAGACAGTGGGAATGATCAGATCATGCTTACAGAACGTGGCGCAAGTTTTGGCTATAATACACTCGTCTCTGACATGCGTTCTTTGCCGCAAATGGCAGAAACAGGCTACCCGGTAATTTATGATGCAACGCATTCTGTACAGCAACCCGGGGGGCAGGGTGCTTCATCAGGCGGCGATCGCACAATGGTGCCACCGTTATCACGTGCAGCTGTTGCAGTGGGTGTTGCCGGTTTGTTTATTGAAAGTCATCAGGATCCTGATAACGCGCCTTCTGATGGTCCAAACATGGTGCCATTAAATGAAATGGAAGCGCTCCTGACTTCACTGATGCAAATTGATGAAGTTGTTAAAAGACCGTCATAAATGCTTTTGCAACTTGTATAACAAGGTTTGATGCTGTCCGAGAGACTTGATGCAAATGAAAGCCAAACAGATAGCTTTAGTTATATTGTCAGCAATTGCAGTATTTCTGTATTGGCAGAAATATCAGGATACCTACAAGGACGAAGGCAGGTTATTGGTTTCCCAAGAAGGTGACGCAGTCAAGCTTGTCTGGAAAACATCCATTGAGTTGCCCATGGCTCGACGTTTTGAAGAGGCGTACCGTGAATGGCGCGATAAAACTCGGAAATTTATTATCATTCTGGACAGTAATGGCGGCGCCTTGCGGGAGGGGCGTTTCGTGATTGATGTGATTGAAAAAATGAAACAAACGCATTTTGTTGAAACAAGGGTTGAGGCGGGTGCAGATTGTCTTTCCATGTGTGTGCCAATTTATCTTAGGGGCGATAAAAGAACTGCTGCTTCAAACTCACGGTGGATGTTCCACGAACCGACGTCGTATGATTTTGTTACAGGTGAAAAAGCAGATAGAGATGATGATGACAGGCGCGAGGCAGGCGAGCGCTTTTTTCAAAAGTACTTTGTAAATTCAGAAATGAATCCAGACTGGCGATCAAAACTGCAAGAGGCATGGGTTGGAAGAGATGTATGGTTTTCCGGTCAACAGCTTGTAAACCAAGACTCCAACGTTATCACGCATCTCAAATAGGTGTCATCCACCAATATTGTGATTTCAGTCTTGATATTTGAACTGTAAAGCAGGTAGGTACAACGCATCGTTTCATATTGTCCTTTAAGGAAAACTTCCAATGACTGCTATTATCGACATCAATGCCCGTGAAATACTTGATTCCAGAGGTAACCCAACTGTTGAAGTTGATGTGTTGCTAGAAGATGGTTCATTTGGCCGTTCCGCGGTTCCCTCAGGTGCATCAACTGGTGCTCATGAGGCTGTTGAATTGCGCGATGGCGGGGCGAGATATCTGGGCAAGGGTGTCTTAAAGGCTGTAGAGGCTGCAAATACGGAAATCCTGGACGCCATTGGTGGAATGGATGCGGAAGATCAACGTGCGCTTGACCATACGATGATTGATCTCGATGGTACGGCAAACAAATCAAAACTTGGCGCAAACGCCATTTTGGGTGTTTCAATGGCAATCGCAAAGGCTGCCGCTGATGCATCCGGTCTGCCGCTTTACCGTTATGTTGGAGGGCCAAATGCTTCAGTTTTGCCGGTTCCGATGATGAATATTATCAATGGTGGCGAACATGCTGACAATCCTATTGATTTTCAGGAATTCATGATCATGCCGGTTGGGGCAGAAAACATGTCTGATGCAGTTCGCATGGGCGCGGAAGTATTTCATACCTTGAAAAAGGAACTTTCCTCGCAAGGACATAATACAAACGTCGGCGATGAAGGAGGCTTTGCTCCTAATATTGCAAGTGCACCAGATGCGCTTGACTTCATCATGAAATCAATTGAGAAAGCCGGTTTCAAGCCAGGCGAAGACATGTATCTTGCGCTAGACTGCGCATCCACCGAGTTTTTCAAGGACGGTAAATACGTTCTTGCAGGTGAGGGGCGCACTCTGGAACCTGAGGCAATGGCTGCCTATTTGACTGAGCTTGTCGGCAAATACCCGATTATCTCTATTGAGGATGGCATGGCTGAAGATGACTGGGATGGCTGGAAAGCTTCAACTGACATGATTGGCGATAAATGCCAGCTGGTTGGAGATGATTTGTTTGTAACAAACTCTGCCCGTCTCGCAGACGGTATTCGCATGGGGGTTGCAAATTCTATTCTGGTGAAAGTGAACCAGATAGGAACCCTGACAGAAACGCTTGATGCTGTGGAAATGGCTCACAAGGCGTCTTATACAGCCGTTATGTCTCACCGCTCCGGTGAAACAGAAGATGCTACCATTGCGGATCTCGCAGTCGCTACCAACTGTGGTCAAATCAAAACCGGATCTCTTGCACGTTCTGATCGTTTGGCAAAATACAACCAGCTCTTGCGAATTGAGGAAGAACTTGGAAAAGCAGCACAATTTGCAGGTCGTTCCATTCTGAAATCATAAGTTTTCAAAAGCACACTGTCCGGTGATTTGCCGGGCACTGTAAACACTATCTTAACAACATCGGTTTAACTTTACAGAAGTTGATTATTGTAATGAGTAAAGTTTCAACCCGTGTCCACACGCCAAAGAAGAAATTCTAATCTGCACAAGCTGATATTGCCGTTGTTTTGCGCAATACTTTCCAGCTATTTCATTTACCACTCAATGATTGGAAAATACGGGCTTGAGTCTCATACGAAGACTTTGGAGACCGCAAAGAAGCTTGAGCTTAGGCTGGCATCATTGCGTAAGGAAGCTGCAGAATTGAAAACCAGGGTCAAGCTTTTGATGGACGGCTCCATTGAATACGATATTCTGGATGAACAGGCGCGGTATCACCTCAATCTGATTCAGGATGATGAGATTGTCATCATGAAGCATCAGGATTAGCACATTCATTATTAACTTAAAATAAGTTAATAATGAAATATATAATTAAAATCAACATCTTATGTAAAAATTAAAATACAATATTCCGCAGTTTTACGGATTGCTATTTTTGGTCTGATCGTCATTATATGCAAAAAGTTGGAGAATGTTTACATGGCAAGCAAGCCTTCAAGATCGACTAAATCAAAATCCACTGTTCATAAACCACCAAAACCGGCAAGTTTTTCAAAGGACGAAGAACTTCAGGCATATCACGACATGTTGCTGATCCGGCGATTTGAGGAAAAAGCAGGTCAGCTATATGGCATGGGTCATATCGGTGGTTTTTGTCACCTTTACATTGGCCAGGAAGCGGTCGTTACAGGCATGCAAATGTCTCTAAAGGACGGTGATCAAGTCATTACGGGCTATCGCGATCATGGTCACATGCTGGCATGCGACATGAACCCGGACGGTGTTATGGCTGAATTGACCGGTCGTGCCAATGGCTACTCAAAAGGCAAGGGTGGCTCCATGCACATGTTCTCCAAGGAAAAGAATTTCTATGGTGGACATGGCATCGTTGGCGCGCAGGTCTCTTTGGGTACAGGCCTTGCCTTCGCCAATAAATATCGGGGCAATGATAATGTTTCGCTTGCCTACTTTGGAGATGGTGCTTCAAACCAGGGCCAGGTTTACGAAAGTTTCAATATGGCTTCCCTGTGGGATCTGCCGGTCATTTATATCATTGAAAACAACCGTTATGCCATGGGTACATCTGTAAACCGGTCATCTGCCCTGACAGATTTTTCACAGCGCGGTGCCTCTTTTAACATTCCAGGCATGCATGTGGACGGGATGGATGTTCGTGCGGTCAAGGCTGCTGGCGATTATGCTGTCAAATGGGCAAGGGATGGCAAGGGTCCATTTATTCTGGAAATGGAAACCTATCGCTATCGGGGGCACTCCATGTCCGACCCTGCCAAATATCGAACCAAGGACGAAGTTCAAAAGATGCGAGCGGAGCAGGATCCGATTGAACAGGTCAAGGAACGCTTGTTGAGCGAAAAACATTCCACAGAGGAAGAGTTGAAATCAATAGACAAGAAAATTCGTGAAATAGTCGGTAAATCAGCTGAATTTGCGATGGCAGATCCATTGCCTGATGATAGCGAACTATATACCGATATTCTGGTGGAGGCATAAGAAATGGCTATAGAAATTTTAATGCCTGCGCTTTCGCCAACCATGGAAGAAGGCAATCTGGCCAAGTGGCTGGTAAAGGAAGGCGATTCCGTTTCTGCAGGCGATATTATTGCTGAGATCGAAACGGACAAGGCAACCATGGAAGTTGAAGCCGTTGATGAAGGTGTCATAGCTAAGATTGCCGTTGAAGAAGGCGCGCAAGGCGTCAAGGTCAACGAGGTTATTGCAGTTTTGGCTGAAGAGGGTGAAGACGCCTCCAATCTGGATACTGCTGAAAAACCGAAAGCTGAAAACAAGGCTGGAGAACCTGAAGATGGCGAACCGGTTTCTGGTGTAAAATCAGGACCGGTCGATGCTCCTTCAATCAAAGTGGCTGATGATCCGGACATTCCTGAAGGAACCGAAATGGTTTCAATGACTGTTCGAGAAGCATTGAACAGTGCCATGGCTGAAGAAATGCGCAAGGATGAAAATGTTTTCATCATGGGCGAAGAAGTCGCTGAATATCAAGGCGCTTACAAAATTACTCAAAACCTGCTTCAGGAATTTGGTGACAGACGCGTTGTAGATACGCCAATTACAGAGCATGGCTTTGCAGGAATTGGGGTCGGAGCCGCCATGGCTGGCCTCAAGCCAATCGTGGAATTCATGACATTCAATTTCGCGATGCAGGCAATAGACCACATCATTAACTCAGCAGCAAAAACACTTTACATGTCTGGCGGACAAATGGGTGCACCCATGGTTTTCCGTGGACCCAATGGCGCAGCCGCTCGCGTGGCAGCACAGCACTCACAGTGTTATGCTGCATGGTATAGCCATATACCGGGACTAAAAGTGATTGCACCTTACACTGCATCGGATGCAAAGGGACTTCTAAAAGCAGCTATTCGGGACCCAAACCCGGTAGTATTCCTTGAAAATGAAATTTTGTATGGTCAGGCCTTTGATGTGCCGGATGTGGAAGATCATGTTTTGCCAATC
>CALDZZ010000032.1 GCA_937944075.1 uncultured Rhizobiaceae group bacterium | reverse complement strand
ATGCTGAATGAAGCAAGGTCTCGCACCCTGAGCACCGGCAATGGCGACAGTGCAATGCATTACGCAGCCCTTGTTCCACACGCAAGCGATGACGCCATTGAGAAAGCGTTAAATGCCATTATCAACATGCGGCAGGAATTTCTGAGCTGGATAAAAGGTGATGTAGAACTCGCGCTTGAACCGCTTTATGAACAAATTGGAATGGATAAGTCTGCGACCCCTGAGAGTATCCGGGAAGCCGCCGTCCTTGATATTCTGGCGGATGGGAAAAAACTGTCTGAAATTTGCAAACGTGCGTCATCGGGTGAAAAAGCAACAGATATTAATCTGGCAAGA
Organism: uncultured Rhizobiaceae group bacterium; assembly: GCA_937944075.1. Lineage (GTDB taxonomy): Bacteria > Pseudomonadota > Alphaproteobacteria > Rhizobiales > Rhizobiaceae > JAALLB01. Next base: position 10,749 of record CALDZZ010000032.1, on the reverse strand, counting down.
GCCTTGCAGGTGCTCATCGAAACCAAAGACATGGAAGAAACGTTCGAGACGGTACGCCAGGCGTTTCTTACAACCCAGAATACCCCCAGAAAACGAATTGCCACCGTCCATGTGACCGATGAAATTCCTTACGCAGCAGACTTCCTGGCAGACCTTGCCTTGAAGGTGATAGCGGCACTTGAAAAAACGAATGCCTTGCAGGTTTTGCAAAATTCCTTTCATCTGTTCAAGATTGGTGAAGCTGTCCTGGCGCTTTATGAAACGATGAAGCAACAAAGGGGGCTTGTCGATTTTGATGACCAAATTGACAAATGTGCCATTTTGCTGGCGCGCAGTGAAATCCGGGACTGGATCAGATACAGGCTTGATAATGGCATTGATCACATGTTGGTTGATGAAGCACAGGATACCAGCCCCAAGCAATGGGAAATCATCAATGCCATAACGGATGACTTTCATTCAGGTGAGTCTGCTGGAAATTCCAACCGCACGGTTTTTGTTGTGGGTGATGAAAAGCAGTCGATTTTTTCATTTCAGGGCGCCGAACCTGAGGAATTTGACAAGCAACGCAGACAACTTGAGAAACGGGTTATTGCGGCAGACAAAAAATTTCACTCTGGCAGTCTCGACCTTTCGTTTCGCTCCACACAAGATGTCCTTCACGCAGTAGACGAAGTCTTCAAGCTGCCTGAAGCGTTCAAGGGACTAACGCAATCAGGTGACACGCCTGTTCATGATGCTGTGCGAAGTGCGCATCCTGGTGAGGTTCAGGTTTGGCCACTTCATGTTGCTGAGAAAAGCAGTGACCCCGATAGCTGGCTTGATGCCGTTGACAAAAAGCCAGCTGATGACCCGGCTGTTCTGCTCGCAAGACAGATAACACAATCAATTGGTGACTGGGTCGGGAAGAAACTGCCCGGCATGGACAGGCCCCTCAAGTTTGGTGACATCATGGTGCTGGTTCGAAAGCGGGATCGTTTTCTGACCGCCTTCACACGCACCATGAAAGATGCCGGGCTGGCAATTGCCGGTGCGGACCGTTTTGTCATGACAGACCATATTGCCGTTGAAGACCTGCTAGCACTTGGGCGGATTGTCTTGTTGCCGGAAGATGACCTTTCGCTGGCCTGTGTCTTGAAAAGCGTCTTTTTCAATGTAGATGAAGAAATGCTTTTTGCCTTTTCCCATGGGCGCGAAAAATTGAGCCTTTATGATCAGATCATCAAACTGTCAAAGGATGGTTCTGCTCATGCAGCCAAAATACTCAAAGAGCTTGATACAATTTTTAACATTGGCCGCGCTTTGAGTGTTTATGATTTTTATGCCTTCCTGCTGGGTAAAATGGAGGGTCGAAAGAAAATCCTTGCCCGTCTTGGAATGGAAGCCGAGGACGTGCTGGATGCCTTTCTGGATGAAGCGCTTGAGTTTACCAATAACCGAAATGGCGGACTGGAAACATTCATCACGGAATTGACCAATGCAGAGCCTACCATCAAACGCGAACTGGAAATGGAACGTGACGAGGTCAGGGTTATCACAGTTCACTCTTCCAAGGGGCTGGAGGCAAGCGTGGTCTTTCTGGTTGATCACTGCGGCAATGCCTGGACCGAAAAACACCGTCCTGAAATTCTTGAAATCAGGAATGAACCCCATCAAAAGGGATATCTCTGGCTTGATAGTTCAAGCAGGCATTTTGAGGAAACAAGAGAGAGTACAGAGCTGGTCAGACAAGCTGCGGAAGCTGAATACAGACGACTTTTATATGTAGGGATGACCCGCGCTGCTGACCGCCTGATCGTCTGCGGCTACAGAGCTGCGACAGAACCCAAACACACTTATTGGCACGCCATGGTTACACAGGCGCTTACTGACTCCGCTTCCACGATCAAAAATGAAGCAGGCGAAACCATCGCGCTTCGCTGGGTCTCAAAGGAACAGTCAGCGATTTCCGAAAAACAGACCGGGGAGAAAGAAAGTGTCGCCCTCTCCCGTTTGGATAATCCGCCCGCATGGCTTTTTGAACCGGCAAAAGCTGACCCCCCTTTGCCTAGACCCCTGACACCCTCTGGCGCCTATGCGCTGATTGATCCAGACAGTTTGACTGAAGACTCCATGAAGTTCAGTGAAACGCCTGAAAAAAACACGATTGCCATTCAACGCGGAAATGCGACGCACAAGCTGCTTGAAATTCTTCCAGATGTGCCTGTTGATTCAAGACCTGCCCTTGCAAGGGATTATCTTGAAAAAACATGCCCGGCCCTGTCGTTTAAACAACAGGGAAAAATTATTGACGAAGTGTTTGGGATTTTTACAAACGAAGCTTTCAAGCCCTTGTTTGAAGGCGAGGCACAAACCGAAGTTTCGCTTGCCGGACGACTGGACATAAAATCCGCCGGCATGCTGGTTACAGGTCAGATAGACAGGCTTGTGGTCGGGGATGAAACCGTGACAATTCTGGATTACAAGACAAACCGAATAGTGCCAAAATCGCCACAAGAAGTGCCTGAGGAATATATCACACAGCTTGCACTTTATCGTGAATTGGTTGCCCGTATCTATAAATCAAAACGAATAATATCCGCTCTTTTGTGGACACAGACGCCTGAATTGATGGTAATTCCCAATGAAATGCTGGATAGCGCGCTTGAGACAATCAAGAACCGATAACGCATCTTGACGTTGACGCAGTGCGTTCTTACGTTAAGGCCAATGCAAATCAAGCCGTCACAAGCACGGCCAATTTCAAGGAAGCACAAAATGGCTACACAAAAAATCGATGCAAGCAACTTTCAGTCTGACGTATTAGGCTCTGACATACCGGTGGTCGTTGACTTCTGGGCAGAATGGTGTGGCCCGTGCAAGGCAATTGGTCCAAGCCTTGAAGAAATCTCGGATGAGATGGAAGGCAAGGTGAAAATCACCAAAGTCAATATTGATGAAAATCCGGATCTTGCTGCACAGTTTGGTGTTCGTTCAATTCCTACTCTTCTTTTGTTCAAGAATGGTGAGCCTGCTGCCATGCAGGTTGGTGGCAAGCCAAAGAGCGATTTGGTCAACTGGATTAACGGCGCTGCATAAGCGAGCCTGATATCTTTGAATAAAAGGCCTGGCCGGAAACGGTCAGGCTTTTTTTATGGCGTGTTTCAGGTAGGTGGCGTTTCGTTTAAACCCAAAACCTCACCTACCATGTAGAGTGATCCACAAAACAGAATTTGCATGTTCTGATTGTTCTCAAGCCTCTTTGCGGCCTCGGCAATCGCTTGCTTCAGGGAGTGTGCGCTTTTGGTTTCAAGTCCTGCCTCTTTGGCAATCGTAGCAAGGGATGCAGGTGAAATGCCTGCTTCGCTCATCTCTACGGGAACTGTTATAACCTGTGCCTTCAAGGCTTCAAAGGGTTTGAAATAACCAAATGGTTCCTTGGTGTTTATCATTCCGCAAATCAGCAGGGTTTCACGACCATTATTGGTATTTTGGCGAGCAAGTTCAGCGGCGATGGCCTCGCCTGCAGCTGGATTATGCCCACCATCTATCCAGATATCATCATGGTCAGACAGTGCCTTGGTGATCTTGCCCCTTGGCAGTTTCTCAAGGCGACCCGGCCACGTAACATTCAGCATTCCCTTTGCAAAAGCATCTGGAGAAACTTCAATCCCTGCCAGCCTGATCGCTGCCATTGCAAGGGCTGCATTATCCAGTTGATGTTCGCCCGCAAGTTTTGGCATGGGCAGATCCAGAAGGCCGTCTTCATCCTGATAAACAAAGCCGGTCGCATCGCGATACGCGTCGAAATCCTGGCCCGCTACAACGAAAGGAGAGGCTTTTTTTCGTGCAACATTCTCGATCGTCTCGCGGGCTTCATCCGTTTGGCGACCAATGGCAACGGGAACAGTTTGCTTGATAATACCTGCTTTTTCAAAGGCGATTTTTTCGATTGTGTCTCCCAGATATGCCTGATGATCAAGCGCTACAGGCGCAATGGCGCAAACCTTTGGACGGGCAATCACGTTTGTTGCATCAAAGCGCCCGCCAAGACCAACCTCAACCAGCGCAAAATCCGCCTCATGTTCACTAAACAGGACAAACATCACAGCGCTCAAAAGCTCAAAAACGGTTATCGGTTTATTGTTGTTGGCCTGCGCAACGCGTTCAATTGCCTCTGCCAAAACATCATCGCTCACCAGGCTTCCCGCAAGGCGGTAACGCTCATGCCAGTTTACAAGATGCGGTGAGGTATGAACATGGACCTTGTAACCATGCGCCTCAAGAATGGAACGCGTAAACGCCAGCGTCGACCCTTTGCCGTTGGTTCCGGCAACATGAATCACGGGTGGCAATTTATCCTGCGGATTATCCAGTTTTTCCAGAAGCAGCAAGATGCGGTCCAGAGACAAATCGAAACCCTTCGGATGAATTTCCGAGAGCTTGTTGATTAAAGCATCTGATTTCATTCGGATGTTTCTTAGCTGTCTGACTTTGCTGCTTCAGCTTTTTTTGAAGTGTCTGTGCTTTCTTCAGCTTCTTCAGTAGTCTCTTGCGTTGGGGCTTCCAGCGCCAGCATTGGAGCTTCATAGGCAGGCATGTTCAACAAAAGGCGGAAGACACGCGAGAGCGTTTCCTTCATGTCGAGACGACTGACAATCATGTCTACCATGCCGTGCTCTTGCAAATATTCAGCAGTCTGGAAATCATCCGGTAATTGCTCGCGGATAGTACCCTCGATCACACGACGTCCGGCAAAGCCGATCACTGCGCCCGGCTCGGCAATATGAACATCACCCAGCATGGCATATGATGCAGAAACACCGCCCGTTGTCGGGTTTGTCAAAACAACGATATAGGGAACGCCCGCATCTTTCATGCGCTGCACACCAACAGTTGTGCGTGGCAATTGCATCAATGACAGGATACCCTCCTGCATGCGCGCACCTCCGGATGCTGCGAAAAGAACAAGCGGGGTTTTTGTTTCGGCGGCAATTTCCATCGACTTGACGATCATTTCACCGGCAGCCATGCCCAGTGACCCGCCAATGAACTGCATTTCATGAACAACGGCAATGATATCCAGGTCTTCGATTTTACCTTTTGCAGCCAAAATGGAATCATCCATTCCGGTCTTTTTGCGAGCATCCTTCAGCTTGTCACTATAGCGGGATTTGTCGCGGAACTTGAGAGGGTCTTGAGCTACCTTAGGCATCTCAATCGCTTCATACTCGCCCTCATCAAACAAGAAACCCAACCGCTCCTTTGCAGAAATTTTCATATGATAGCCGGAAGCAGGAACAACGCCCATATTGGCTTCCAGATCCTTGTGAAAGACCATTTCACCGGACTCAGGACATTTGATCCAAAGGTTTTCAGGCATGTCCTTGCGATTAAGCAGGTTTCCGATTTTTGGAGGTACGAGGTTTGTGATCCAGTTCATCTGACCAAAATCCTTTAGCTTGTTTTGCCCCGGCACTGTGTGCCTGAAATGTGGTTTATCCGTGTTTAACCGATTGTACGCCTGACGCAAGGTCAGAGACCAAATCAAGCACTGCTTTTGTGGTGCCAGCCTTCGGATTTCCGGCTTCATCAAGGTTATCCAGTATGACAGAAACCAGTGCCGATCCTACGACAACTGCGTCAGCGCCCTTGCCAATGTCGGCAGCCTGTTGGGCGGTTTTAACACCAAAGCCCACGGCAACGGGAATGTCTGTTTTTTGCTTGATGGCAGAAACAGCCTTTGCAACCCGGTCAGGATCAGGGGCGGCTGCGCCTGTTATTCCGGTAATTGAAACATAATACAAAAAGCCCGATGTATTTTCGAGAACCTTGGGCAAGCGATTGGCATCTGTCGTGGGCGTTGCAAGACGGATAAAGTTTATGCCGTGATCCATGGCAGGAATGCATAACTCGTGATCAGCCTCGGGTGGCAAGTCGACAATGATCAAACCATCAACACCGGCATCACTTGCATCCTTGAGAAACTTCTCATTCCCGTAAATGTAAATGGGATTGTAATAGCCCATGAGGATGATCGGCGTCTCCGAATCGGTCTTTCTGAAATTGGCAACCATCGCCAAAGTCTTTGCAAGTGTTTGTCCACCCTTGAGGGCGCGTTGCCCTGCCAATTGGATCGAGGGGCCATCTGCCATGGGATCTGAAAACGGCATACCGATTTCAATCAGATCAGCTCCAGCAGCCGGAAGACCGTTCAGAATTTCCTGGCTCGCTTCCATGTTCGGATCACCTGCCATGATAAACGTTACAAGACCTGGGCGGCCTTCAACCTTGAGCGCTTCAAAGCGTGTATCAATTCTTGTTTTCATTATTCTTGTACTTCTTTGAAAGTTACTCGGTTTCCATATCAACGCCCAGCGCCTTGCCGACAGTGAAGACATCCTTGTCGCCGCGGCCACACAGGTTCATGACGATGATTTTGTCTTTGCTCATCTTGGGTGCGCGTTTGACGACTTCTGCCAGCGCATGGCTTGGTTCTAGTGCGGGGATGATGCCCTCAGTTCTGCATAATAACTGGAAGGCTTCCAGTGCTTCTGTATCCATGATGGGCACATATTCAACGCGGCCTGTGTCTCTTAGATAAGAATGCTCCGGTCCGATTCCAGGATAATCCAAACCTGCAGAAATTGAATGGCCTTCAAGAATTTGTCCGTCATCATCTTGCAGAAGGAAAGTACGGTTGCCGTGCAACACGCCCGGCTTGCCAGCTGAAAGCGATGCACAATGTTCTTCGCCCTCAAGGCCGCGGCCGCCTGCCTCGACACCGATGATTTCAACTTCCTTGTCATCCAGGAACGGATGGAAAAGACCGATCGCATTGGAACCTCCACCAACAGAGGCTACAAGCATATCCGGCAGGCGCCCTTCTGCTTCAAGCATTTGCTCTTTGCATTCTGTACCGATGACAGACTGGAAATCACGCACAAGCTCGGGATAAGGGTGTGGCCCTGCGGCGGTACCAATCAGATAATAGGTATCTTCCACGTTTGTTACCCAATCACGAAGAGCCTCGTTCATGGCGTCTTTCAGGGTTCCTGCACCAGCGGTTACCGGAACAATCTCTGCCCCCAGCAAGCGCATGCGAAAAACATTCGGGCTTTGGCGTTCAACATCTGTCTTGCCCATGTATACTACACAGGGAAAGCCGAACTTGGCTGCAACCGTTGCAGCCGCCACGCCGTGCTGACCTGCACCTGTTTCAGCGATAATGCGGGTTTTGCCCATGCGTTTTGCAAGCAGAATTTGACCGAGGCAATTATTGATCTTGTGAGAGCCAGTATGATTGAGCTCATCACGCTTGAAATAAATCTTTGCACCGCCCAGCTCTTCGGTCAGACTTTCTGCAAAATACAAGGGTGATGGACGCCCGGTATAGTGCTTGTTGAGATAATCCACTTCGGCCTGAAAGCTTGGGTCTTTTTTGGCAGCGGTATAATGTTTTTCAAGATCAAGGATTAGCGGCATCAGCGTTTCGGCAACATAACGTCCGCCAAAAATGCCAAAATGACCCTCTTCATCCGGCCCTGTCTTAAATGAATTCGGTTCAATTGGTTTACTCAAAACGTAGTTCCTTACCCTTGTTTGGCAGTTGCGCATGTGCGGCATGTTGCGAAAAAGTCCTCAATTAATTTCGTATCCTTAACCCCTGGTGCACGCTCTACTCCGGATGAAATATCAACTGCCTTCACGTGCAGGCGCTTTATTGCATCACAAACATTGGAGGCATCCAACCCACCAGACAGCATATATGGCACATTATCCGGCAATGCGTCCATGATTTCCCAATCAAATGCGACACCATTACCACCCGGCAGCTTTGCACCCTTGGGTGGCTTGGCATCAAACAGGAACCTGTCAGCAATACCCATGTATGGCATAATTTTTTCAAGATCTGATTTTTCACTGATTGCAAAGGCCTTCATCACAGGAAGGCCATATCTGGTTTTAACCTCGCAAACACGTTCCGCACTTTCACTGCCGTGCAATTGCAGGATATCGGGTGCCATGGCCTCTACGATACCATCAAGATAGTGATCGTCGGCATTAACGCTTACCGAAACTTTCAAAATACGCTTTCCTGCATGGTGTGACAGGGCTTTGGCAGCTTCGAGAGAAACATGCCGTGGGCTTTTTTCATAGAAAATCAACCCCATGTGAGAAGCGCCTCCGGCAATGACCGCATCAATGCTTTCATTGGTGGAAAGGCCGCAAATCTTGATTTCAAAATCCTGTTTCATGGCAGATGAATTGGCATGATTAGTGACAAGAGTCTAGCGTATGTTTCAACTAGGCTTTCCAGCTTCCCTCATCCCACAAACGCTTGAGCGAAGTGCGATAGTTGGGCCATTTGTATTGCATGCCCAAAACATCCTTGGACTTTTGATTGCGCACCCGTTTGTTCTCACCATAAAAGCTTCTCGCCATGGGCGAAATATCCGCCGTTTCAAAGTGGATTTCAGGTGGCGGGGTCTTGCCCATAAGTTCATGGGCATAGGTCACCACATCCTGAGGGGGCGCTGGATCATCATCTGTTATGTTAAACACTTCACCAACATTCTTGCGCATGGCAAGGGTAACAGCCTGACCAATATCCTCGCGATGAATACGATTGAAAACCTGACCCGGTTTTACAAGGCGACGAGATGTGCCTTTTTCGATATTGACAAACCAGTTACGGCCCGGGCCATAGATACCGGACAGTCTGAACAATGAAAAGGGAACACCGGCTTTCTCAGCCAAAGCTGCCCAGGCTTCTTCGGCCTCAACCCTTTGAAGGGAACGCTTTGAAACCGGTCGCAATTCACTCCTCTCATCAACCCATGCCCCGTCATGGTCACCGTATACACCTACGGTAGACAAATAACCAATCCACTCAAGTCTGGAACAGATTGATTGCAAATCCGGGAATGCAGAAAGCACGGGGTCTTCCTCTCCAGGCGAGATTGACATCACCAGATGGGTTGCTTCTGCCAGTCGGGCTTCCAATTCTGTTGTGCTTTTTCCATCAAAAATTTCTGCCTGATACCCCTCTGCACGCAGGGCGTCCACTTTTTCCCGAGAGCGTGAGCTGCCGCAGATTGTTTCAAAATAAGGTTTCGACTGTCTGGCAATTTCACGGGATGAAAATCCAAACCCGAAAATAAAAAGTTTTTTATTCATGATATTCCCATTCCTGCCGCACTGTTTCATCAGTTTCATTGCTTAAGGCCCTGATACGCATATCGGCAAACACAGGCTTTTCTTCAAGTCTTGCCAAGGCCCAAATGCTGGTGCCTCTTACGACCGGGTCCTTATCCCCACAGTTCTGGCGCGCTATACTTTTCAGATCCGGGTCTGCCGAGTTACCCACTGCGATCATGACATTACGCAGAAAACGATTGCGTCCGATGCGTTTTATCGGTGATCCTGAAAATCTCTTTCTAAAACCGGCATCATCCAGTTCAGCAAGTTCTTGCAGGGAGGGTGACTGTAAATCCTCTCTTGCCTGCAATTTTATTTCGGTTGCTGATTGGGCGTATTTGTTCCAGGGACAAACTGCAAGACAATCGTCGCAGCCATAAATACGGTTTCCCATCGCTTCCCTAAATTCATGCGGAATTAATCCATCATGCTCGATAGTGAGATAGGAAATACAGCGGGCAGCATCCAGTTGATAGGGTGCCGGAAAGGCATTTGTTGGGCACGCTTCAAGACATGATGTGCAAGAGCCGCAATAATCTCGCTCAGGCTCATCTGCCTCAAGATTGGCCTTTGTCAAAATTGCTCCCAGAAAAAGCCATGACCCCAATTCCCTGCTTACCAGGTTTGTGTGCTTTCCCTGCCAGCCCAGCCCCGATTGTTGAGCAAGCGGCTTTTCCATCAAGGGTGCTGTATCGACAAAGACTTTCACATCCTCACCCGTTTTTGATGCAAGCCAGCCGGCAAGGGTTTTCAGCCTGCCCTTGATGATGTCGTGGTAGTCGCGATTGCGTGCATATACAGAGATGGTGGCTTGTGATTTTTGATCCAGATTTTCAAGCGGGTTGATATCAGGCCCGTAATTCATGCCCAGCATGATGGCAGAACTTGCCTCTTCCCACATGGCGGTTGGCGTTTTGCGTCTTTCAAGGGTGGTTTTCATCCAGTCCATCGACGCATGGCGCTTGAGGGAAATACTTTGCTCCAGTTTCCTTCCGATGTCCTCTGGCAGTTCTGCTTGCGTAATGCGACAAACATCAAACCCGAGTGTTTCGGCTCTTGCCATCAGGGCTGATTTAAGTTTTTGCCCTTTGTCCAAGTCTAAAAATCCAGATCCGTGTAATGCGAAGACGGCGGCAGGGTAATAACCTTGTCTTCAAGCAAGGGACGATAGGAGGGTCTTGATTTCATGGTAGCAAACCATTCCTTTGCAACCGGTTCGTCTTCCCATTGAACTTCGCCCAGATAATCCAGCACAGAAATTGCAGCTGTTGCCGCCATATCGGCAGCAGAAATTCTGTTTCCGGAAACCCAATCACGCGAGGAAACCAATGCCGCCAGATATCGCAGGTGGTTTTTCAGGTTGGCTCTTGCAGCACGGATAATATTTGAGTCCGGCGCGCCTCCCCCTTCCTCAAGGCTCATGAGTTGCTTGAAAACACGTTCATGGACAATGTAACGCGTTACTTCGGAATCAAATTTTACCAAAAACCATTCAATCAGACGTCTTGTTTCTGCCCGCTCTATTGAGCGCTCAGAGACAAGGCGCTTGTCTCGCATCATGGCGCCAAT
>CALDZZ010000031.1 GCA_937944075.1 uncultured Rhizobiaceae group bacterium | reverse complement strand
CTTGTTTCACCCGCTCACACCGCATTGCTCACTATCCAATACCACCGAGCATTATCGATGGTCTTTCGACCTGCGCTATAATGTAACCGGCCAACCCACAGGCAGAAGCCAGTTTCCCGAGTTTATTGCAAGATCAAAAGTAAATCCGGATAGCGAATTGACGGACTGGAAAAAATGGCGTGAAATGTGGGAAGCCGCACGCTATCATGAAGCAAATGTTGAGCACCTCTCCCAACACCGCTGGGGCAACGACGCACCCTATTGCGCTTGAGTCTAATCTGGAAGCTTAGATATTCTGGAGACTAATCAAGCCAAAGCACTTGCTGCTTTGGCATTTGCCTCAATTATATCCCACGCTTGATCCTTGATCAATTTTCTTGAAGCAATCCAGCTGCCACCCACGCAAATCACATTTGGCAGGGCAAGGTAATCATTGGCGTTTTCGGGCGAGACTCCGCCGGTAGGACAAAAAGTGATTTCCTGCAACGGACCAGCAATGGCTTTCAACATGGGCCTGCCGCCAGCCGCCTCTGCCGGGAAAAATTTCTGGATTTCAAATCCATGACTTTTCAGGTTTGCGACTTCACTTGGCGTTGCGGCACCCGGCAAAAATGGCAGGGCTTCACCCTCACAGGCTTCAATCAATTCTGCAGTTGATCCTGGAGAAACACCAAAGGTTGCACCCGCTGCCTTTGCCTTTTTCACATCATCTGCACTCAAGAGTGTTCCTGCTCCAACATGTAGCCCCTTGATTTGTGACACAGCCTTGATAGCAGGAAGGGCTTGCGGTGTGCGCAAGGTGATCTCTACAACATTAATGCCACCTGCCATGAGTGCCTCGACCAATGGCAGGGCGTTTGCTTCATCATCAATTTCAATGACTGGAATGACCGGACCGTTTGAGCAAATCTCCTTGACTGAAATGCTCACCTTAACGCCCCATCCAGCCGCCATCGACTGTCATGACAGTGCCATGCATATAGTCTGATGCGTTTGAAGACAGAAAAACTGCAGGGCCGGCAAAATCTTCCGGCGTTCCCCAGCGACCAGCGGGAATGCGCTCAAGGATTGATTTTGAGCGATCCGGATCATCTTGTAGCGCTTGAGTGTTATCGGTTGCGATATACCCTGGCGCAATCGCATTTACATTGATGCCATGCGGCGCCCACTCATTGGCAAGTGCCTTGGTCAATTGCCCAATCCCGCCCTTGGATGCGGCATAACCTGGAACCGTGATGCCTCCCTGGAACGTCAGAAGCGATGCGGTGAAAATGACCTTGCCCGATCCTCGTGCAACCATGTCACGGCCGATCTCACGGCTTAAAACAAATTGCGAGTTGAGGTTGACTTCAATCACCTCATCCCACAATTCATCATCATGGTCTTGTGCAGGTTTACGTTTGATCGTGCCGGCATTATTGATAAGAATATCTGGCGTTTCATGTTTGGCCTTGACCTCTTCAATGAATTTTCCAAGCGCGTTGCGGTTTGAAAAATCGCATTGATAGGCTGTGAACTTTCGCCCCATCGCTTCAATGCTTTTTTCGACATCACTGCCGGAGGTTTCAAGGGAAGCACTGACGCCTATTATGTCTGCTCCCGCACTGGCGAGCGCTTCGGCGATGCCTTTTCCGATGCCACGTTTACACCCCGTCACAAGGGCTGTTTTTCCGGCGAGATTGAATGTATCCAGTACAGTCATGAAATGTCTCCTACCTTGATCAGGCTTTTAAGGGCAGTCGGGCTTGCATCCAGTGATTCAAATGCAGTCTGAATTTCTGATAACGGGCTGATATCCGTGATAACGGTATCGGCTTCTATGGCACCGGATGCGATGAGGGAAATTGCTTTTTCATAATCTTCACCAGTGTAAACCCTTGCTCCTATGAGCTTCAATTCTCTCCAGAAAAACTGGAAAAGATCAATCTGCGGTTTTTGCGCATGAATGGCAACCATGACGATACGGCCACGACTTGCAGCACATGCAGTCATCGCATCCACCCCTGGCTGTGTTCCGGAAACCTCGAACACAACATCCGCTCCCTTGTTTCCAGTGCGATTGTTAATCTCTGCAGCAAGGTTTTGCTCTGCAGGGTTGATAACATCAAAGCCCAGTTTTTTTACGATCTCGATGCGGTGTGGGTTCACTTCTGAAATTACAACATTGCCACCCGCATCCTTTGCAGCCATGGCAACGAGAACCCCAATTGGTCCACCACCAATAACAAGCGTATCTTCGCCTTGCTGCAATTCTGCCAGACGCACATCGTGACAGGCTACTGCGAGGGGTTCAATGAGTGCAGCATGATCCATGCGAACATTATCAGGCAGAATGTGCACTGTATGCGATGGCACATTCCATATTTCCTGCATGGCACCGTCTGTATCAAGGCCACGGAATTTCAAGCTATGGCAAATATGCTCGTGTCCTGCGTTACAAGCAGGGCAATCACCACAATGGTCAAGCGGTCGCACAACCGCTTTTTGACCAGGCTCAATGCCTTCTACGCCCTCACCAACAGCTTCGACCACGCCAGACATCTCATGACCCAAGATGCGGTTGTGTCCAACGCGGGCATCCATATTGCCATGATAGACGTGCATGTCTGTTCCGCAAACACCACAATAGGCTATGCGTACAGCCACTTCACCTGCTGCTGGAGGGTTGGCAGTTGTTTGCTCTACTGCGAAGGACTTGTCTCCCCGGTAGAACGCTGCATTGATTGTTTGTGTATCCATGTTTTTTTCCAAGAACTAGAGTTGAATTTCTTTGTATTTAAAGATGGCAGTTTGAATGGGCTTCCTTCAACATTTGCCAATCAAATATCACGCCTGTCCCCGGGGTATCCGGAGCGACAGCCATATGGTTTTCGACCTGTAATGGTCTTGTTGTATAACGATCGATGGGAAAACTGTGCACCTCAAGCCAACCCGCATTTTCCTGAGCAGAAACTAGACTGACATGTAGCTCCTGCATGCCATGACTGCAAACAGGGATGTCATGCTTTCGCGAAAGTTCAGCAACTTGCAACCAGCCTGTGATACCACCACAATTGGAGGCATCGGGTTGAATGAAGGAAAGCGAGGATTGTTCAAACGCATATTCAAACTCATGTATCGTATGAAGGTTTTCACCCATTGCAAGAGGCATACCGGTTTGTTGCGCTATATCGTTATAGCCGGAATAGTGATCTGGAATAATAGGTTCTTCAAACCACAGAATATCATAGGGTTTGAAAGCATTTGCAGCTTTGACAGCCTGGGCTA
>CALDZZ010000030.1 GCA_937944075.1 uncultured Rhizobiaceae group bacterium | reverse complement strand
ACCAGCGGTGTTACTTCGTATTCATGCGTGTTGGGTTTAGTATCTGCTTTGGTCTTTGGAAACATGATTGTTCTCGTGATTCGTTGCATCAGGCTGAACGTGTCACTTACATGCCCAATGGTCAATTGTTAGGAAAATGAGTTGGCGTTACGCCAAAAAGTCAGTTTGTTACTGAACGAGCAGCAACTCACGGTTTTTAACTTCAAAACTTCTAAGCTGACCCAGAAAACTCATGCCCAGCAGGGTGCTTGTCAGGGCATTGTCATCCAGCACGGCTGTTTGAACATTTCTGACCGTTACATTACCGATTTGAATTTTATCGATCATGGCCATTGCAGCTTTGGTCGTGCCGTTAGCAGTATTGACGTTATATTTGAAATCAGATGCTTTCAGACTGATGCCAAGGCGTCTTGCTGTCTTCTTGTTAATGGCAACAGATGTTGCGCCGGTATCAACCAGAACCTGAACGCTGCGATTGTTCATTTTGGCATTGGTAACAAAATGACCACGGCTATCCATTTTCAGACGTGTTTTTCTACCATAGACAGGCTGTGGTGCCTGTTGAGTAACCTTGCTGGCTTGCTGTACTTGTTGTTGCGTTGCAGCAGCCTTTTCAGAATTGCGTTTTTCAAGCGTGTTTTCCTTGAAATCCAGATAGGATTGAACGCCATAAACAGACCCGACTGTGACGACCATCAGTGCTACAATATTTTTAAGCATCAAGCATTCCACCGTTTTTATAAACTTAGGGAAAGAATAGCATCGAAAAATCTAACGACAGCCTAAGGAAATCGTCACAATCCATGTTTTGAACCGCAGGGTTAACAAATTATTGCGCTTGGCATTGTCGTAATGGCTATCAAGCTTCAAGTTTGATATTCTTGCAGGAATGATTCATGGCTAAAAGGAAACAAGCATGCATATGTACCTCATTCCTGCAAAATTGTTTGTGCTGGTTACTGCAATTCTGATCCTGTTTGCTAGTGTTTTCGTCACACCCTCTCATGCCAATTGGCGCAAGGATATCGGAATTTTCCGGGTTGGAATCATCACAACCGACAAATCCATAGAGGCACTCGACAAGCTTGCGCCATTCAAGCTTGCCTTGGTGGAGGCGCTGGATATGGATGTCGAGTTCTTCAGGGCAAAAAATGCAACCACACTCATCAATGCACTTGCTGATGAGCGTATTGAATATGCAATTTTTTCTTCTGCAAGCTATGCATTGGCATGGGTAACATGTGAATGCATTGAGCCGGTCGTCATTCCGCGCTCCAAAGACAGCACAGACGGATACCATACAGTTTTGATTGCAGGCCCAAATGGTCCTTCAAGCCTTTCCGCAGTCATTGGCAAACCGATAGGCGTCTTGTCCAGTGGCTCGGTCATTGGCGCACCACTGGTCAGTCATGCGCTTGCTGGTCAGAATATTACCATTGGGGATGAACAAACACCGTTTACAAGTCTTGAAACCCCGAACAAAACCTTGGGTGCCTTTTCAAGTGGCAAAATTGATATGCTCATCGGCTGGAGTTCCATGACGGGAGATTCCAGAACCGGCTATAGTCGCGGTAACCTGCGTCAACTGGCGGATCAGTTCAAGGTTCCTGCCAAGGATTATCGGATCTTGTGGAAATCAGATCAGATACCGCACCGCCCCCATGTCATGCGGAAAAAGCTAAACGGGGAAGCAAAAAGAATATTGCGTGATACCTTGTTGAACATGAATGAGAAAGACCCCATTGCCTATGATGCCATAGAACCTGTTTATGGCGGTGGCTTTGTCAATGGACGTCACGACCGCTTCAAGCAATTGATTGAGTTTATTGAAGCGCAAGCGCCACAAACAAAAACAGCGGAAGAAGAACTCCCGCTGCAATAGAATACTGATTTTTTGATATTGGCCTAGAAGTTAACCTTGCCTTGTCTTGGTCTAAGGAAAATTCGGTCACCAATTGTTACAGATGCAGAGTCAAATTCAACGGTTGCTGTTGATTTTGAATTGATGAAACCGATGATTGGTTTGTGGTCATACTCAACTTCTGCAACAACCAGATCGGTATCATGAATTTTGATGGCATCCGGTACAGGGAAAAGACTGTCCTTTTGACGTGCCTGACGAGCGTTTTCATTGGGAGCAAGGTTTGCGCTGCTCTTGTTGCACTGACCTGCCGGAGGGCTTTTGTAATCCTGGCTTGGGTTTTTATTGTCAACACTGCCGGTTACCTTGGCCGTTACCTGGTCGTCGTTGTTTTTGACGCCGTCACCATTGGTATCATTTTCAGCCTCGATACGAACAACTGTGATAACCACACACGGAATTCTGTCTGAGTAAGGATACATGATGCGCTCGGTTACACCAAATATGGCTTTCAGTTCAGCCTGCTTTGTTGCGGTTGTATAATCACTTTCCTGGGCAACCAGGTCTGCGATTGCACTTGAGGTTCGCGATAATTTTCGGTCAACCGATATCAGCAGAGAGACTTCAGCACTGCCGATGAAAAGAATCAGCAGGATGGGTGCGATAAGTGCAAATTCAACTGCTGCTACGCCGCGTGAGTTTCGGGCAAAATGTGTAGCTTTTGAATACAGGGATTTTGCTGGTTTTAACATTTCAGAGAATAACTTCATAACTAAAAATCCAATTGTATTAAGGGCAGTTTACGCCAAAAGAGTCCGGGAAGTTTTCCGTACGCACAACGGCAGTCACGTTGATCAGTGCGTTATTGTTCAAACCTTCAGAAACCAGGGGAGCGGAATAATTGGTGTAGATTGGCCACTCATAGCTTGCCGAAAACTGAATAATCTGGTTGCCGCAAATCTTGCCGGGAAAACGCTCAGGTGGCGCATAGGAACCGGTTGAGCTTACATTGGCAGGATCATTGGAGACTGGAGGCGGTGGCAGATCGCTGAACTTTGCAGCGGAATCAACCTGTGTAACGATCTTGTTGCAATCAAAAAGAGCAACAACACGTCTGCACATTTCCTTTTTCAAATCTTCCTTCGTCGAGATATTTGCAATCTGTCCTGTTCTGTAAAGACGGGCTACATCATCAACGATGGTCTCCAGTGCCTGATTGGCAAAGAAGAGCAGAGACGATTCAATAATTGCGAATACCAAAAGGAAGAACGGGCCACCGACGAGTGCAAACTCAACTGCAGTCGCGCCATCTTCATCCTTTTTGAAGCGATTAATGACTTTCAACGAGGAAGTCTTAAGCACTTTTTTCTTGAAGTGAGATATTATACTCATCAGTCATTTCCTAAGTTTCATTATCGTCAGCATACATTGAAGAGGTTTATTTAAAGTTTATGGATGCTTGAGCTGCAGGCGGGTTGGATTAACAAAAATTTAACCATGCGTCGCGGTCTACAAATCACAAAAAAAAGCCCCGTACTAACGAGGCTTTCAATTCAGTTTCTTTGACTTTGACTGGATCGAGATTAGTTACCTGAAGTCGATAGTGCATTACGTCTTGTAATTTGTGTCGCGGAATTTTCAAAGGTGTTGTTGTTGTCACCAATCGTTACTGTTGCTTCACAAACCGGAGCACAAGCAAGTGTTTCACGGTTGCTTCCACCACGATAAATTCTGACGGTATTGGTTTCACTGCTTCGAACAACAACAGCCTGGTCGATGATGGCATCACCTGCTTCATCCAGAATAATAAGGTTGGTTACGCCAAATGAGCGGCCTGTCAAAACAAGCGTTTGCTCATCTTCAATCGTTGCGTCAACAATAGACGGATTGCCGATGATGATGGTTGCAGCTGGGCGTGAAACTCTGAAAACTTTCGCTTGGTCTACGGTTACCAGGACTTTTTCAGAATCTGTGTATGTTGCACTCTCAGCACTTGCAGTGGCTGCGGATGAAAAGAGTATACCACTTGAAAGAACAAGTGCGGTGAATGTTTTAAGCATGGGTGGCTCCAATAATTTCTACACACACTATCAATCATTTTGGTGAATGAAGGATTAATGATTCAGGATTTAATTTGGAGCTTCAAAACAGGTCAAAATGACCAAGAATTTCCCTATACATTATAATAGGCAAAATATGCGGCTTTCTGATGGGTTCCTTTTTGGGCTTTTTTCTGATGGTTTCAAGGACAGACGGGTAAGTCTTTTTTAACCCTGAACAGGCAATTGGAAAATTAATTTTATAATAACCATGAGCGTTAAGACCTTCTCAATCCCTGTTGCGTATATTGCTCTCAGGTCAGGACATAAACCTGGTCATTAAACAAAAACTAGGAGCACATCATGAAACTCGTATCAAAATTTCTTAAAGACGAATCAGGCGCAACAGCAATCGAATACGGCCTAATCGCAGCACTTATTTCTGTAGCTATCATTGCAGCAGCTACAACACTAGGTACAAGCATCGGCGGTACATTCAACAAAATTGCTGGTCAGATCCCTAACTCATAAGGGTCTGATAGTAGCCGACCTAATCGTCTGGCTAATATACAAGGAAGCCATCGAACATGTGTTCGGTGGCTTTTTTGTGTTCTGGTGCAAGATAAAAAGACACGTTAACCAGTGTGTTAACATTTTCGGTTATTTTGGTACAGCAACCTAAACTGGAACTGAAAACATGTTTGAATACGCATTGGTCTTTATATTTCCCTTCATGATGATTTTTTCGTCATTCTCAGATCTCTTTTCAATGAATATTTCCAACAAGGTTTCATTGATCCTGATTGCAGGTTTTGTGGTCCTGGCACTTGCCATAGGCATGGATACCCAGACATTGCTAATGCATTTTGCAACCTTTGCCCTTGTTTTGACCGTAGGCTTTGTTTTGTTTGCGCTTAACATCATTGGCGGAGGTGATGCCAAGCTTGCTGCCTCTACCGCACTGTGGCTGGGCTGGGCTCATACCGGGCCTTATATCTTGCTGGCTTCATTTATTGGCGGCCTCCTGACGCTTTTGATTCTCAAATTCAGGTCCGGCCTTGTTCCCGAAAAACTCAACAAACTTGAATGGGTGTTGCGTCTGCATGACAATAAAAACGGTGCACCATACGGAATTGCACTTGGTATGGCTGCCTTGTTTATTTACCCGTCCACACCATGGATGGAACAGGTAATCGCTTTAACGATTTAGTTGTTATACAAACTTCCAATGTTCAAAAAACCAGGTCATGTGCCTGGTTTTTTTGTGTCTTTTGAAAAAACTGAAAAAAATTAACTAAAAAAATCAGCATTTCATTAACCATAAGTACACCTTTGTAAGTGCATTCTGCTTTTGAAGAACCTTGCAAACAAGCAAATTTGCTTACAAAGGAATAAAAAAATGAAAGTAGCTCAACTTGCAGTATTAGGCGTAGCCGTAGTCGCAGCTGGTGGTGCATTTATGGTGGCAAACAATCTTGCGCAGAAAGAGCCTGAGGTTGTTACGATACAGGAACAGGCTCCACAAATTGAGCTGGAAGAAGTGCTTGTAGCAACCAGAAACATTGGTCTTGGTACAACATTACAATCTGACATGATTGAATGGGTCAAATGGCCAAAAGAAGGCCTTTCAGATGGCTTTATCATTCGTTCAAACAAACCGGATGGACTTGCACTGGATGAAGATCCTGCAATTGCCCGTTCACAGTTTTTCGTTGGCGAACCTATTAGAGAAAGCAAACTGGTACGTGCTGACAAGGGCTATATGTCGGCAATATTGCCAACTGGCTACCAGGCGATTGCTACAACAATTTCAACTGCAACGGGTGCAGGTGGTTTTATTCTGCCGAATGACCGTGTTGACGTCATCATGACACGACAGGGCGAAGCTGATTCCGGCAATGAATTTATTACCGAGAGCATTCTGGAAAACATTCGCGTACTGGCGATTGACCAAACCATTGAAGAGCAGGATGGCGAAGCAGTTGTAGTGGGTAGCACGGCTACCCTTCAGTTAACGCCAAAACAGGCAAAAATCCTGACTGTGGCTCAGCAAATGGCAGACCGTCTGACGCTTGCACTGCGTTCACTTGAAGACAGTGGTGATGAAACATCCAGCGGCGCTGATTACCTCCTGAGCGGCAAGCGCGGCAACGGCAGAATTCGTGTCATTAAATATGGTGCCAAGAAAGACATAATCGCAGGAGCACCAAATGAATAACCTAATCAACAGTAACTCCTCACACTGGACGGGAAAAAGTACCATGCATATGTTTAATCGTTTTATTGTATGGACCATGTTTATCGCGACACTGCTAATGGCAGAAACGCTGATGACTAGTCACGCGACACAGGCTTTTGCGCAAAACAAGAACTACATGAAAATCTCAAAGGCTGCTATTGGCAAGACCCAGCGTATCAAGATTGGCTGGAACAAGTCGATGGTGATTGATTTGCCAGGTGAGGCGCATGATATTCTGGTTGCCAATCCGGTTGTTGCTGATGCGATTACAAGAACATCGCGTCGGATTTACATTTTTGCAAAACAGGTTGGTACAACAAACATCTTTATTTTTGATAATTCAGGGCGTCAGTTGTTGAGCATTGATCTTGTCATTGAGCGAGACATTACCGGACTTGAAGCAAATCTTAAGAAGTATGTTCCCGGTTCTGAAATCAAGGTTGAAATTGTAAACGACAACATCATCCTGACAGGTACGGTTCCTACACCACAGGCATCTTCCAGGGTTGTTCAGCTCGCACGCGCCTTTATTTCAGGCGGTGAGGCAACCACAAACCAGTTTGCGACACAGAATAATTTCAGTGGCGGCGGCATCTTCTTTGATCAGGATGAAGCACGTCAGGAAAGCCAGATTGTAAACCTGCTTCGTATTGAAGCTGAGGATCAGGTTCACCTGAAAGTTACGATTGCTGAAATCCAGCGTACCATCGTTAAGCAACTGGGTATTGATCTGGCGGCTACCGGTTTGACCGCAGGCAATCTTGATCTGGGTCTGATTACAGATAATCCACTGGGTCTTGGTGGTTTGTTTGCAAACAGCCAGGCCAGAGGCAACTATACAAACAGCTCAGGCGAAAGCATTGACGGTATCTTGAGAGCGCTAGACCAGGCTGGTGTAATGAGAACACTTTCCGAGCCTTCATTGACTGCAATCTCAGGTGAAACAGCATCTTTCTCAGTGGGTGGTGAATACAATGTAGTCGATAGCGGCAATAACAGCGCCGATGAAGAAGGTACCTCTCAAAGCGTTAGCTTCAGACAGGTTTCCTACGGTGTATCACTCTCATTTACACCAGTTGTGTTGTCACCAGGCAGAATCAGCCTGCGCATCAGAACTGAAGTATCTGAGCCGACTACAGAAAGTGCAGCCGTCGTCGGACGTGCAGGTACAGCAGGCGCGATTACAACGCCCGGTATCAGACGTCGTCAGGCTGAAACAACTGTCGAACTTCCATCAGGTGGTTCAATGGTATTGGCCGGACTTCTAAAGGACGACGTTCGTCAGGCAGCTGCTGGCTTTCCTGGTCTGAGCAAAATCCCGGTCCTTGGAACACTTTTCCGCAGCCGTGATTTCCAGCGCACTGAATCTGAACTGGTTATCATCGCAACGCCTTATCTGGTGCGCCCTGTAGCACGTCAGAAACTGGCTCGCCCGGATGACAACTTCCGTCCGAGTGCGGATGGACCAGCAAACTTCCTGGGTCGTTTGAACCGGGTGTATGGACAAGTAGAAGGCAATCTTCCCGAAGGTCGCTATCACGGTAAACCAGGTTTCATCTTCAAGTGATGAAAACAAATAACGGAGCAAGATAAATGTCTCGAGTAATCAAAACAATGAAACCTAAGAGAACCATTATGACCAAAAGTCTGAAGATGTCAGTATTATTGGCGGGTATCATGCTAACGGGTTGTGCGTCGTATCAAAAAGACCACTTCAAGGTTGGTTCGGTACCAAAGGATTATAGAACACAACATCCGATTGTTGTTTCTGAATCAGAAGTGAGTGAAGACCTGATCATTTCAAGATCCATGGACAGAATGTCTTTCAGACATGAAAACACTGCAACCAGTTTCTATAGCAAGTTCAGACAGTCAGGCGCAAAGAACATGCGTGTCATGCTTCCTGCAGGCTCTCATAATGAAGGTGCAGCAAGAAAAGTGGCTCATGATGTTATTGCACACATGAAAAAGCTTGGTCTGAAAAGAAGTCAGGTAACCCTGTCCAGATATCATGCTTCAAACCATGGTGATGCAGCAACAGTGCGTCTGTCCTACAGCTCCATTACAGCTGATGTCGCGTCTGAATGCGGTAAATGGAATGAGGACCTGAGTGAAACATCTGAAAACCAGAACTATGGAAACTACGGATGCGCCACACAAAACAACCTTGCAAAAATGATAGCGAACCCTGCAGACCTGCTTGGTCCTAGAGGCGAAACTGAAATCGATGCCGGCAGACGTGACAACGTCATCAATGACTGGCGTGACGACGGTACCGCTAGCCTGCCAAGCCTGCTGTAGAAATTGTAAAGAGTTAGAGGAAATAAAATGTCGGAAAATGCTTCTCAGATGGAACAATACGTTGAAAGCAATGATGACGGTGTAGCTAAAGGCGCTATGTCTGAAGTCAGACCTATTCCAAGAATAACCATTCAGGCTTTCTGTGAAACAGATGCTGTCAGACAAACGCTGGAGATGGCTGCAAGCGATCGCCGCATGTCCAGAGCACATGTTTCTGTAAACACGGGTGGTATCATAGGCGCAGTGGACTTTTACGGAGCGGCACCAACGCCAAACCTGATCATCATTGAATCGTCCAAAACCGGCGATGTCCTGATGAATGAACTGGGCCAGTTGGCAAGCGTTTGTGACGCAACCACCAAAGTGGTTGTTATCGGACATTTCAATGACATTCTGATGTACCGTGAGCTCATCTCAAACGGCATATCGGAGTATCTTGTTGCACCGGTATCCATGGCGGATATCATGCTGTCTATTTCCAACATCTTTACAAGTGAAGAAAACGGACCCCTGGGCCGAATGATCGCATTTGTTGGTGCCAAGGGTGGCGCGGGCTCATCAACGATATGTCATAATGTTGCCTGGACAATTTCATCTGCCTACAAGAATGATGTTGTATTGGCAGATCTGGATCTTGCCTACGGCACTGCCAACATGAACCTTGACCAGGATCCAACCCAGGGCATTGCAGACGCAGTTTTCTCACCAGACCGCGTCGATGACATTCTGCTTGATCGACTGCTTGCAAAATGTGCCGAGCATCTTAGCTTGCTGGCAGCGCCTTCCACGCTGGAACGGACATACGATTTTGATGCTCATGCATTCAACTCTATTCTGGAGGTGGCACAACGTGGCGCGCCTTGTGTTGCGGTTGATATTCCAAATCAGTGGAATGGCTGGACAAAGCAGGTTCTTGCTGCAGCCGATGAAGTGGTTGTGGTTGCTGAACCGGAATTGGCAAACCTGCGAAATGCCAAAAACCTGGTTGATACGATCATTGAGATTCGTCCAAATGATGCAAGGCCAAAGCTTGTCATGAACAAGGTGGGTGTCCAGAAGCGTCCGGAGATTGCAGTTGCAGACTTTGCGAATGCAATTGGTATCGAGCCAATGGCTGTTATACCGTTTGATCCTGCATTGTTTGGAACTGCTTCCAACAATGGACAAATGGTTTCTGAAGCGGACCCCAAAAATCCGATCTCTGACATGATGACGACCATAGCTCAGGTTGTGACCGGGAAGGCTGAAGTCAGGATAAAGAAAAAGTCCGGTTTTGACCTTCTCAAGAATTTCAAACTTAAAAAATAATAACGGCTTTATAAGTATCTAGTACAGGAATTTGATATGTTCGGTAAACGCGGTGGAAATGAAAATACGCCAAAAGCAGCGCCAGTTGCAGTAGCCCCTGCTGCATCACAAGCACCAGCAGCGCCTGCCAAGGTTGAGGCACCGGCGCCTGTCGCTCCGGCGCCGGCACCAAAGCCCTCAGCAGGTACAATCCAGCTGAAGTCTGAAGAGTATTATGATACCAAAACCAGCGTTTTCTCGGCCCTGATTGATACAATTGACCTGGGTCAATTGGCTCAGTTGGAACCAGAGGCAGCAAGGGAAGAGATCCGCGATATTGTCAATGACATTATCTCAATCAAAAACCTTGCAATGTCGATTGCCGAGCAAGAAGAAATTCTTGAAGATATTTGTAACGACGTTTTGGGCTATGGCCCACTAGAGCCGCTTTTGGCGAGAGATGACATCGCTGACGTGATGATCAATGGCGCCAAAAGTTCCTTTATTGAAGTAAACGGCAAAGTTGAAGAAGCGAACGTTCGTTTTCGTGACAACACACAGTTGATGAATATTTGTCAGCGTATCGTGAGTCAGGTTGGACGACGCGTTGATGAATCAAGCCCGATATGTGATGCGCGTCTTGCAGACGGTTCTCGTGTAAACGTTATTGCACCCCCGCTGGCTATTGATGGCCCGGCACTTACAATTCGTAAGTTCAAGAAAGACAAGCTTACACTGGATCAACTGGTAAACTTTGGAGCGATTACGCCAGAAGGTGCTCAAATCCTTCAGATTATTGGTCGTGTACGCTGTAACGTGATTATCTCTGGCGGTACGGGTTCTGGTAAAACAACACTTCTCAACTGTATGAGTGCTTATGCAGATGCAGATGAGCGCATTATCACATGCGAAGACTCCGCCGAACTGCAATTGCAACAGCCGCATGTTGTCCGCCTTGAAACAAGACCCCCGAACCTTGAGGGTGAAGGTCAAATCACCATGACAGATCTGGTCAAGAACTGTCTGCGTATGCGCCCTGAACGCATCATCGTGGGTGAGGTTCGTGGATCGGAAGTATTTGACTTGCTTCAGGCAATGAACACAGGTCACGATGGCTCCATGGGAACCATTCACGCAAACACACCTCGTGAGTGTTTGAACCGTATTGAATCCATGATTGCCATGGGTGGTTTCACTCTGCCGGCAAAAACGGTTCGCGAGATTATTGTTGGTTCAATTGACGTTATCATTCAGGCCAGTCGCCTGCGCGATGGTTCAAGACGTATTACCCATATTACCGAGGTATTGGGTCTTGAGGGTGATGTCATCACAACACAGGATTTGTTTGTCTATAAAATGGATGGCGAAGACGCGAACGGTAATATCATCGGCAAACACGTATCAACCGGTATTGGGCGTCCGAAATTCTGGGAACGTGCTCGATATTTCAATGAGGAAGAGCGGCTTGCAGCAGCACTTGATGCCTCAAATGAAGAAAATACAGGCCATTAACAGGATTAGATCATAATGTTTGGAATTGACTCTAACGTACTACTAATGACTGCGCTGATGGCAATGGCAGGCGGCGCTCTGATTTGGGCAATTCTGTTTAATCAGATATCCAATGACCGCAAAAAAGAGCAGCGTGTCAAAACGATCAAGCAAAACGATGGAGATCGCAGTTCTCGCTTGGCAGCTGAAAGTCGCATTGCTGAAGCTCAGAAGAGACGTCAATCGACACAAGCCTCGCTTAAGGAACTGGAAGAGCAAACCAAGGCCAAGAACCCGAATAAAAGGGGCATCAAGGATCAGATGCGCCAGGCAGGCATGACGGCCAATATGAAAACCTTCATCATCTACAGCATCATAACAGCCATTGTGACGAGCATCATTGCATTTGTACTCAGTGGCAATCTAATCCTGACTGCCGCCATGCTGTTTATTGGTGGTTTCGGTTTGCCACGCTGGTATGTTGGCAGAAGACGCACCAAGCGCATGAATGCGTTTCTTGAGGAATTTCCAAACGCTGTTGACGTTATCACACGTGGTATCAAGGCCGGTCTTCCCCTCAACGATACCATTGGAATTATTGCTACAGAAGCAAAAGAACCGGTGCGAACCGAATTCAAGAAAATTCTTGAAACCCAAAAAATGGGTGTTCCCATGACAGAGGCAATCCAGAAACTGTACAAGAATGTACCGCTAACGGAAGCCAATTTCTTCGGCATCGTTATTGCCATTCAGCAAAGTGCAGGTGGTAACTTGTCTGAAGCCTTGGGCAATCTGTCTACCGTTTTGCGTGATCGCAAGAAAATGAAAGCCAAGATTCAGTCCATGTCTTCTGAGGCAAAGGCTTCTGCCGGTATTATCGGCGTCTTGCCGCCAGCGGTTATGATTCTGATTTATCTCTCAACACCGGATTACATCATGCTGTTGTTCACAACCACAACAGGCAACCTGATTTTGATCGGCGCATTAATCTGGATGGGCATCGGAATTATGGTGATGAAACAGATGATCAACTTTGATTTCTAACACAAATCAAGATGAACAGTCAGAAGACACATAACAAGAATATCCAGGCAGTTTATTGTAACTGTAAACGTAGGAAAGCATAATTAAATGGAAGCTTTGGCTGACCCGCAAACGTTAATCTCCATATTGGCTGCAATAGCGATATTTGCAACAATCATCACGCTTGCAATGCCCTTACTTGCAAAGGATGACTTGGGCGACCGAATGAAGTCGGTTGCTATTGAACGCGATAAAATCCGTGCCCGTGAGCGTGCGCGGCTGGCGGAAGAGCAGGGCAGAAAAGCTTCTCTTCGTCAAGGCGATGAAGGCCTGTTTCAAAATGTTGTTGAGAAACTCAATCTGAAAGCGGCGCTGGCAGATGAAAATACATTCATCAATCTGACCATGGCTGGCTACAGACAGAAAAAGCATATCAACATCTTTCTGTTCTTTAAGGTTGTGTTGCCGATTATCCTGCTGTCGCTTTCCCTGTTTTACTTCTTTGTCGTATCACCGGCTGACCGTGTTCCAATGATGAACGTGCTGTTTGCCTGTGCGATTGGCATGGCCGGTTTTTATCTTCCATCCATTCTGGTGAAGAATGCGGTGAGTAAAAGACAGCTCTCTATCAAGCGTGCTTGGCCAGACGGACTGGATCTGCTTTTGATCTGTGTTGAATCTGGCATGTCTCTGGAAGCTTCCATGAAGAAGGTGGCTGTTGAAGTCGGCTTGCAGTCTCCCGAGCTTGCAGAAGAATTGACCCTGACAACCGCAGAACTTTCCTACTTGCAGGAAAGACGCCAGGCGCATGAAAACCTTGCGAAACGTACCGGTCTTGACCAAGTGAAAGCTGTTACCATGGCGCTCATTCAGGCAGAGCGCTACGGTACGCCACTTTCAACAGCGCTACGCGCCCTGTCACAAGAAAGCCGTGACATGCGTATGGCAGAGGCGGAAAAGAAGGCAGCAGCACTTCCTCCAAAGCTGACCGTCCCGATGATCATCTTCTTCCTGCCGGTTCTCTTTGCGGTTATCATTGGTCCTGCAGCAATCCAGATTTCAGGCCTGCCAAGCTAAACCAAGCTTCCGCACCAAGAAAGCAAACACAAGGGCGCTCTTCCTCATACCGGAAGACGCCCTTTTTCATGGATGGTTTTTCAAGACCCTGAGGACAAAACCATTTTGCTATTCCTTTATGGAGATCATCATTGCCTTTGCGATGATAGGGTCGAAGCTAGAAGATGTAAGAGTAAACGTTGTCAAACAAAGCACCCCGCAGACACACCCAAGGCGGACTTCAAAAGAGCAGGGGAATATAAAGTCTGAAAAGGCGCTGACTGAGGCAAGCTCTCTCACGCATGAGTTTTCCATGATCCAATATACTCAACAAGGCAGAGTTGTTGACCGTAGTTCCATGGAGGCCGTCATTGGAGGCGTCATCCAAACCTTCTGTGCTGGTGAGGCACACCTCTCATTGCTTTATGGGATTGGTTTTCCTGAGCACAAATAAAAATGCAGGTGACTGGATTAAGTCACCTGCATCCTTAGGATAATTATAATGGTTCAGTTATAGTTTTATTGTGTTTTTTCGTCTGTATTTTTCAGCAGGTTCCAGGCAGATTGCTGTGACAGCATCTGGCGCAAGAACTTGATGTTTTCTTCAGCTGCTTGTGCGCTTAACTCACCGCGTGCAACCTTTTCAGCTTCCTGGAAATTGCCCTGCAGGCCAATGACGAGTGCAAGGTTCTGGCGTACCCGGCTATCAGCTCTCGGATGCTTGATCGCTCGTCTGAGATAGGTTTCAGCCCCACGAAGGTCTCCGGTAAGAACGTATGACATGCCAAGGTTTGAAAGAACAGAAGGCTCGTTGGGAACAATATCCAGCGCCTTGCGGTATTGTACGCGTGCAGCTTCAGACTGATCCAGTTGATCTAGAATTGCCCCTTGCGCAGAAAACAGGCGCCAGTCCGGACGGTCTGGACGCTGCGCCCTTTGAATGACTTGAAGTGCTTTCTTGAAATTGCCGGTAGCAGCCAGCGCCTTGCCGTATTCAGAGAGTACAGCATTGTTTTCCGGATGCTTGATGACAACTTGCTGCATTACTGCGAGTGCTTGTTCATTACGGCCTGTAGAGCGCAAAACACTTGCATAATTCACACCGATAGACGGGTTGTCTGGCTTGCGGTCATATTGCCTTCCCAAAACAGAAGCTGCCTGTTGCAACTCGGGTACAGACATTTGCTCTATGGGCTTGTTAATGCCGCGAATTGAGCCTGTCTGGGTAGGGTCCTTTGCGCATGCTGCCAAAGCTATGGACGATGCAAGCGCTAAAATTGTTAATGCGGACGGTCTGTTTTTCGGTTTTTTCTGCATGGCCACTCTGTCGCTTTCAAATCTTAAGAGGTGTATTAAGAAAATCTGATTCTTTTATAAGTAATCTGTTAACCCTAATGCTTCGTTAATTTATGAAGACGGAAACAGGCTGAAGTGGAGGCGAACATGCAAGAATTGCCAATTGCAGGAAGCAAGGCGAAATCAGTACCCGTATATGTGGTGCGTGATGTAAAAACCTTGTCTGATGGGCAAAAGACATGGGCAAAGGCAAATAATTTCAAAGCCGTTTCCGGTTCAAGGCTGTTGTGCCCGGATGGTAAGGGCGGATTGGAAGCCGTGCTGTTTGGCGAAAGTGCGCAACCGCTAGATTTTGGCACATTGGCGTCACAGCTTCCTCCCGGCAACTATCATCTGGAAGGTGACATGGATGATCCTCATCTTGCCGCACTGGGGTGGCTGTTGGGTGCCTATCAGTTTGCAGAGTATAATGGCAAAAAACCAAATGGCGCAAAGCTTGTCATGCCAGACGCAGTTGATGCCGATGCTGTCATTCGTGAAGCAGAAGCAACATATCTGGCGCGCGACCTGATCAATACCCCTGCAAATGACATGGGGCCGGATCAACTGGAAAAAGCCATTCGAACCCTTGCCGGAAAATTCAAGGCTCAGGTTGCAGTCATTAAGGGCGATGCGCTTTTGAAGAAAAATTTCCCCATGAT
This sequence comes from uncultured Rhizobiaceae group bacterium, assembly GCA_937944075.1. Lineage (GTDB taxonomy): Bacteria > Pseudomonadota > Alphaproteobacteria > Rhizobiales > Rhizobiaceae > JAALLB01. Next base: position 2,700 of record CALDZZ010000030.1, on the reverse strand, counting down.
TCACGCTGTGGGACGCGCGAGTACGGATGCACCGAGACTGGTTGACATGAAGTGGGGGAATGCAAAACACCCCAAGGTCACGCTGGTCGGCAAAGGGGTGATTTTTGACAGTGGCGGGCTCAACATCAAGCCCGGAAGTTCAATGGCCCTGATGAAAAAGGACATGGGTGGCTCTGCCAACACCATAGCTCTGGCACAGATGATAATGGCTGCAAACTTGCCGGTGCGATTGAGGTTGCTGGTACCGGCAGTCGAAAATGCCATCTCGGGAAATGCCTTTCGTCCAGGAGACATATTGCCAAGCAGAAAAGGCATCAGCGTCGAGATCGGCAATACGGATGCGGAAGGGCGCTTGATATTGGGAGATGCCCTCGCGCTTGGCGATGAGGAAAAGCCGGATCTGATGATCGACATGGCAACGCTTACAGGCGCGGCACGCGTGGCACTTGGTCCTGATTTGCCACCATTTTATACGGATGATAACGAGCTTGCGCAGGAAATTTCCGCAACTTCCATGGATCTGTTTGATCCGCTTTGGCATATGCCCTTGTGGGACCCATACCAAAAAATGCTCTCTTCAAAGATTGCAGATGTGAATCACATTTCAACAGGCGGGTTTGCAGGGTCTATAACGGCGGCACTGTTTTTGTCGAGATTTGTTGAAAATGCCAATTCATGGGTTCATCTGGATGTTTATGGCTGGACACCATCCGCAAAACCATGGTCGCCCGTGGGGGGTGAAGCCCAGGGCATCAGAACCCTGTTTGAAGTGATTAAAAACAAATACTGGAAATAGGTAAAACCATTTAAGCTGAAATTGATTTCGCTTTCGAAATGAAGTTAACTGTCTGCCATGGCAGGCATCAGGTTAAATACAACGCAAGCATTGCGGCTTTGGCATCAGGTAGGCGTATCGCTTGTCCTTGATGACAAGAAGGATTTGACACAAAGGCAAATGGCAATTCTGCTGATTGTTTATCTGGAAGCCCCGCCACATACTGTCCGGGGTCTTGCCAAACAGCTGGATGTCACAAAGCCTGTAATAACAAGAGCGCTGGATACGATGGGAAAAATGCAATTGTTGACGCGAAGGCGTGATGAAAATGACAAACGCAATGTCATTATCAGCAGAACAGTTGAAGGTGCACTTTATCTCGAAAAACTTGCAGACCTCATCGTGGAAAAAGCAGGAACAGTTTAATGACCTCAAGATTACCCGAGCTAAATCCGCTGGACCGTCGTTTGAACATCCTTGATGGAAACGGCAAGGCGGCCCAATCAAGTGGAAAGCCTGCGCGCATCAAGGTCGCCTTTACAGAGCTTCGCGAAAGGCCTGAACAAAACTGTGCCATTGATACACAATTGATGTTTGGTGAAGACGTCATGGTGCATTCTGAAATCAAGGGCTGGGCGCTGGTGCAAGCCGAGCGAGATCAATATGTGGGCTGGCTGGAAGCAAAAACGCTTGAATATGATTACAGCCCGATTACTCATCTGGTGTCCGTGCCACGCACATTTTTGTATCCGGAAGCGGACATGAAATTCCCCCACAAGGGCATGCGATCGATGGGGACAGGACTTGTGGTCGTGGGCAGCGAAACAAGACGCGGAACAGATTATCATATCCTTGAGACAGGCGAAGCCGTCATCGCCAAACACATCTGCCCGATTGATGAACATGAAACAGATTATGTTGCAGTGGCAGAAACACTGTTACGCACCCCATATCTTTGGGCAGGCACAACCGCCTTCGGCATCGATTGCTCGGGGCTGGTAAAACTAGCCATGGTCATGTGCGGTCAAAATGTGCTTCGAGACTCGGACATGCAAGCCGCCACTATTGGAAATGAAATCGAGCCGGGCAAAAACTTCGAAAACGTACAAAGAGGTGATCTTGTTTTCTGGCGCGGCCACGTAGGCATCGCCCAAGGCGATGGCCTACTCCTCCATGCCAATGGCAACAGCATGGATGTAACCTCAGAACCACTCCTGCCGGCAATTGAACGCATAGCCTATTTATACGAAAAGCCTACCGGGGTTAGGCGGATTTGAGGGTGCGTGAATAACTGGTTTGACCCAATCTGGACGTTCATTTTTGAGGTTGCAATGACAGCTATGCGGACAAGTAACCTTGAAGGTTAAAAACTTCAAGGTCTGCTATTTGCTTGTTTCTTAAGGTTTAGGGTTATCTAGTGAAAGTTCATCTGTTTTAACTGTAGGCCCCTTAATTTTAGAGGTATCGTTCTTATCAGCGATTAGCTTTTTAGAGACATTAGCGCTCTCCACTTTATTCTTCTTTTCGTATGATATCATTTCATATCTCTTTCATAGTTTTATCTGAATTATATTTGAGTATCTGCTCGAAGGTGCTTAGCACAAATCGCAATACAAAGAGATGCACCTCTTCCATAGAGGGCAACCGTATACCTTTTACAGCAGATAGATAGCTTCAGAAATTTCTTATTTTTCTATTTTCTAATGGATAACTTTAGCACCTAAGTGTGACAGCCTAACGTCGCGTTAGCGCCTGCCGTTTATGATAGCTTGCTATAAACTCAATAAGGGTATAGTGCAGTATACAGATATTTGCCGATTTTCTTGACTGCTTCGTTTCATCATTGATGGCTGCGCACTATTCAGGCTCTTCTACAAAATCAAAAATGAGTAATGGACACAAACTTTTGTGCGCCAACATTTGTG
>CALDZZ010000029.1 GCA_937944075.1 uncultured Rhizobiaceae group bacterium | reverse complement strand
GGCCCTATACGCAGGCATTAAACTGCTTATGGACAAACTGGAAATCGAGCAAGTCGATTCAATCTCATTTGCCGGTGCTTTCGGAACGTTCATTGATCCGAAATACGCCATGGTTCTTGGCCTTATTCCAGATTGCGATTTGGACAAGGTGAAAGCGGTAGGGAACGCAGCAGGCTACGGTGCAAAAATGGCGCTTCTAAACCGCGGTTACAGACGCGAGATTGAAGAAACTGTCACTAAAATCGAGAAGATAGAGACAGCTCTTGAATCAAAATTTCAGGATCACTTCGTCAACGCCATGGCGCTACCAAACAAGATTGAACCCTTCCCCAAATTGGGTGAACAGGTGAATCTGCCACAAAAGAAAGCGGACAATGATGGCAGTGGCGATGCAGATGGTGGGCGCAGAAGAAGAAGGCGCGCCAGAGGATCAATGTAGGCATCACTAGTTTGATGACAAGCTTCTTAACCATAATTCAATTCGTGAAGTGCAGTTAAACAGTCCCTTAAACCTGAGGGGGTACCGTCTAGTCTCATATAGTTTCTGGGACACGACATGACAAATACAGACACACCTATCGCGCATAACTTCCAATCGGGTAGCATAGAAAACGCCCGAATAATGGAAAAGCTTGGCATGTTTGCACTCCGAACAGCTGGGTGGATGACAAGACCTGTAGAATATGTCGGTTTCTCAAAGGCAGCCGGACTGGTCAGGGCATTTGTGCCCAGCAAGCGCAAGGTTCGTACCCGACTGTTTGATGATACAGAGTTTGAATACACCTATGCTGATAGCTATTGGTCGCGTCTGGTTTATTCTGGTGATGTATATTCGCGGGCAGAAGAACACTTCTTGAGGGCAATTGGCAACATAGACTATGCCTATATCGATTGCGGCGCCAATTTTGGATACATGTCGGCCATTGTCACCAGCAAGGCTTACGGAAACAAGCCTGCAATCGCGATCGAAGCTGATCCGACAACCTTCAAGGCATTGGAAGTCAACGCTGGCTTAAATGATAATCGTTTTGAAATTCATCATCATGCCGTTTTCTCCAAAAGTGGGGAAATGGTGAACATTCATGGTGACAAGCATGAGGCGCGATCAATCCTCAATGATGATGGAGACCGTGAAACCGGCAATGTTGAGACCCTGGCGCTGGATGATTTGGTAAATTGGTACAAAAAGCAAAACACTGAAGCATTAATCCTGAAACTCGATGTGGAAGGCGTCGAAATTGACGCCCTGAAAGGTGCAACAAACCTTCTAAAGCAAAATACGCTCATTATGTTTGAGGATCACGCTTCAGACCAAAACCACGATGTAAGTAAATACCTGATGAACACTCTGGGCATGCGACTTTATTATTCAGAAAAGAATAGGTGTCGTGAGCTGAAAACCATTGAAGAAGTTGCAAAACTAAAAACCAATCCACGCGTTGGTTATGATTTCATTGCCACCAAAAGTGATTTTTGGATTGAGACGATAGAAGCCTGTAATTACTAGTTTGCAATATCGAAGAGTAATCATTTTATTGATCAAGCTCTTTCAAGGCAGTTTTGGCATCTTCCAGATCAGGGTTTAGCTCGATTGCTTTCTCATAACAGGCGCGGGCTTCATCGTTTTTACCAAGCGCAAACTTGGTGCGTCCAAGACTGAAATGCGCAACAACCGAATCTTCCTTTATTTCTTTGGCTCTTTCAAGATATTGCTCTGATTGTTCCAGCGCACCAGTTTCACGAAGTTTAGCCCCCAGCGATAACAAAGCCGGTAGATAATCTGGCTGATATTCAAGTGCTTTCTTGTAATTTTCGATACCTGCATCCACTTCACCAAGATGAACCTGGCAAGCTCCCATGTTGATGTATGCCTGAAAATACTCCGGTTTTTTAGCAATCACATTTTCAAAATGCTGCATTGCCTCATCCGTTTTACTTTGGCTCATATAGGCAACTGCCAGGTTATACTCACCATCAACATACTCAGGCTTTAACTTGATAGCCTTTTTGAGCGTTATGATCGCCCCCTTCATGTCCTGTTGTGCAAGTTGCGCCTTGCTAAGCAGATCATAAAATCCAAGAACCTTCGGAAATTGCTTGGTAAATTTGCGCGACCGCTCTTCAAGCTCTGCATAATTGCCATTTTTGAAAAGCATCATTAGTTCTTGAACGTCAGATTGTGAAGGTCGCGGAGTGGCCATGGTAATATTCCTGATTATGCGTATTATATCGCTATATCTAAATGGCCTATCAATCAAGAATAGCAACGTAATAATCTCATGTCATCAACCTGAAACAAACGAGACTGTAATGCCCGCAATAAAACCAAAACCAAAAGCATTTATATTCGATATATTTGGTACAATTGTTGACTGGCGCTCAGGAGTTGCGACCGTTTGTGAACATCATTTCAAACAAAAGAATATAGAACTATGTCCTCACACATTTGCTGATGCATGGCGTGCAAAATACCAACCTGCCATGGAAAAAATCCGTTCGGGAAACCGCGGATATTTCGCACTTGATATTCTACACAGAGAAAACCTGGATCAACTACTGGCAGAACATGAATTGACTAACAGTTTTTCAGAAACAGAAAAACAGGAACTTAACAAGGCATGGGAGAAACTGCCGCCCTGGTCAGACAGCGTCGAGGGTCTGTCCGAATTAAAAAAGGTTGCAATTATTGCCCCCTGCTCAAACGGTTCCATCTCGCTAATGACCAGGCTGGCAAAGTTTGGAAACTTGCCTTGGGACTGTATTTTAGGTGCTGAAATTGCCAATAATTACAAACCCAATGCTGAAGTTTATCTGAAATCAGTTGCTGCCATAGGTTTAAATCCGGATGAAGTGGTTATGGTGGCTGCTCATAACAGCGATTTGGATGCAGCCAGAGACTGCGGCCTGCAAACAGCTTTCATTCCAAGATCAACAGAACACGGAAAAGGCCAGCAAATTGACCTGGAGCCGACAAGTGAGTGGGATTACATAATCTCCACCATCGGAGCCCTCGCCGCTCACTAAAGTACAAAACTCTTTGAAATCGCTTTCAAAGTGATATT
>CALDZZ010000028.1 GCA_937944075.1 uncultured Rhizobiaceae group bacterium | reverse complement strand
AGTGGATGAAGGGGTGTGGATTTAGAATCAATCCGCTTATGCAAAGCTTTGAAAATATTGAAGAACTTCTAAGTCATTACCGTAAGATAGAGAAAGATCGCCCGCAACTTGAGTATGATATTGATGGGGTTGTGTACAAGGTGGATGATCTCGCCTTGCAGGAAAGACTTGGACTAAAAGCACGTGTTCCACGCTGGGCCATCGCGCACAAGTTTCCGGCAGAAAAGGCGTGGACAATATTACAGGATATTGAAATCCAGGTTGGCAGAACGGGAGCGCTGACACCGGTTGCCAGGCTTGAACCGGTAACGGTAGGCGGTGTGGTTGTTACAAATGCCACGCTTCATAATGAAGATTATGTGAAGGGTGTTGGCAGCAAGGGTGAAGTGCTTCGTGATGGCAAGGATTTGCGCATTGGGGACCATGTCATGTTGCAACGTGCGGGTGATGTCATTCCACAAATTCTGGATGTTGACCTCGACAAGCGGCCGGATGATGCAAGGCCGTTTGAGTTTCCGACAACCTGTCCCAGGTGTGGAAGCCATGCCGTTCGGGATGTAAATGAAAAATCCGGAAAGGCAGATTCAGTCAAACGATGTACTGGTGGCCTGATCTGTCCGGCACAGGCAATTGAACGGCTCAAGCATTTTGTGTCGCGCGGGGCACTGGATATTGATGGTCTAGGTGACAAGCAAATTGAAGCTTTTTATGAGGCGGGTCGAATAGCAGATGCGGCAGATATTTTTACCCTTCGTGAAAGGGATGCGCGATCTCTAAAAAAACTGAAAGACATGGAAGGTTGGGGAAGCACGAGTGCCGGTAAACTTTTCGATGCAATTGATGTTGCACGTACGGCTGATCTGTACCGTTTTGTTTTTGGACTTGGTATTCGCCATGTAGGCGAACAGACAGCTAAGGACCTTGCCAAGACTTATGGGACTATAGAAACATTGAATCGCGCTATGCTCAATCTTGAAAATCAACATGTTCACGAAGAGCTTCTCTCGGTGGATGGCATTGGAACAACTGTCGTTGATGCGTTGAGAGAGTTTTTTGCTGAACCAAGAAACCTTGATGTTTGGAAGAGACTTTTGGATCAAATATCTCCAAGGGAAGTCGAGCAGGCAGCAACAGATAGTCCGGTGGCGGGAAAAACGGTTGTCTTTACCGGTTCCCTTGAACAGATGACACGTGATGAAGCCAAGGCCATGGCTGAGCGCCTTGGCGCCAAGGTTTCAGGTTCGGTTTCCAGTAAAACTGACCTCGTCGTGGCAGGGCCGGGAGCAGGTTCAAAGCTCAAAAAGGCTGAAGAACTAGGGGTGGAAACGACTGATGAAAACGGCTGGTTTATTCTGATTGGTCGTGAGTGATGCCGGTTAGAACAGTTGGATTATTCCACGTCACTATATCCTTGATTTATTGCGTCCATAAAAGGTCATACTCAAAATCAAGAAGAGTTTTGGTATGACACATTCAAACCGTGACCATTTTCTTGAAGGTGCGCGTGATTGTCTTCCGATCATGCTTGCTGTCATCTTTTTTGCCATGTTGTTTGGCGCAACGGGTGTCAACAATGGGTTGAGTTTTGGCGAGACTGTTTTTTCAAGTGCTGCTGTTTTTGCAGGTGCAAGTCAGTTTGTGTTCCTCGACTTGTATGGTCAACAGGTTCCTGTCTGGTCAATTCTACTTGCTGTCTTTGCAGTAAACTTCCGTCACGTGCTTTATTCGGCTTCGCTTGGTCGATACATGGGGAATTTTTCACCCCTGCAAAAGTATTCCGGTTTCTTTTTGCTGGCGGATCCTGTTTTTGGTGCAGGTGAGTTGCGTGCGCAAAAACAAAAACTGACACCAGCCTATTACTTTGGTTATGCGGTTCCGCTTTATCCTGTGTGGGTCGGGTGTACAGCGCTTGGAGCAGGCTTTGGCAAGCTGATTACCGATCCGCAAGCTTTTGGCTTTGACATGTTGCTGTCGATCTATTTTCTGTCTCTTCTGATGGGGTTCAGATCAAGGCCCAATTGGCTCTCATCAGTCCTGGCGAGTGGCATCGTTTCTGTTCTGGTTTTCAAGTATGTCGGATCGCCCTGGCACATCATGAGTGGGGCGCTGGTCGGTATTGCCCTTGCTGCTTTCTTGGGTAAACCGGAAGAAAAGGTGGAAAAGGATGCTTGAGTTTCTTGCATCCAACGCAACCATGAACAATGTGTGGTTTGTAATCCTGTTAACCGGTGTGGTCACATATATTACGCGTAGTGCCGGGCATGTGGTTCTGGCTCGTTTCAAGACGCTGCACCCACGTGTCGAAGCGGCTCTTGAGGCAGTTCCCGGCGCAGTGCTTGTTACAATAGTTTTGCCACCTGCTCTAACGAATGGTCCGTTGGAACTGGTGGCAATGTTGGCGGCACTTGTTGCCAGCTTCCGATTATCACCTATTGGGGTTTTGGGAGTAGGAATGGTGATAATCGTTATGGGTAGATATTTCGGATTTTGAAACCCGATTTATCTGCTGCGGGGTACCTTTGCGAAAATGCTCAGGCGTGCAGCAGAACCACGATGAAACTGATCGCTTTTGCGGAATGAGTCGGTTGGTACATATTGTCTTGAACCAAAGCGCTTGTTAGAGCCGCGAGTTACGTGACCTCGTTTGAAACTTTTGTTGCTGCGGAATTTGCTGCGATGTCCTCGATTGAGTTTTCTGAAACCGCGATGCTTGACCTTGAAGCCATGTCCGGAACGAACCTCAATGAGGTTGCTGCTTTGGGTGATTTCAACCGGAATTGGATTGATCTTCAGTGGGGCTGCCTGTGCTGTAGTTGCAAGCGTTGCTCCCGTCATTGAGACGACTGCGCCTGCCAGAATTGCATAACCTGTGTTTTTAATTTTCTTCGTAATCATTTTGTATTCCTTTCTTCAGTTGGTTGAGCCGTTAAGCTTGTCTAAACCATAACCAATTGAGAAAAGTTCGAAGTGTATTTTGACACACGTCATTCAAGGTATTGATTTTACTTAATAAAAAATTCCTTTTTTGATTATAATGGTGATGTAGCGCTTTCAAGCCACTCCAGTTCTGCGCCTTTCAAATAGGGGGAAAGCCTTTTCATGACCGTTTCATGATACTTATCAAGCCAGTTGCATTCAGCTTCATTCAACAGGGTTTTGTCGACGAGCCTTTTATCAATTGGTGTCCAGGTAATATTTTCAAACGTGTGTGTTTTGATATTCCCGCCTGTGTGTACAGCGTCTTTGACAATTATCAGATTTTCAATCCTTATGCCGTGACTGTCTTCTACGTAATATCCCGGTTCATTGGAAATGATCATGCCTGGTTTTAATATTTCCATGGCACGGCGATGAATGCCTTGCGGCCCTTCATGTACATTCATGTATGAACCGACGCCATGTCCTGTGCCATGGGCATAGTCTTTGCCGTTCTGCCATAAGGCATGGCGCGCAAGGCTATCGAGGTCAATTCCTCTAGTCCCTTCAGGGAAGCGCACTTCGTCAATGGCAATATGGCCTTTCAAAACCAGGGTGAAATCGGTTTTTACCGTATTTTCAGGTTCGCCAATTGCAATGGTGCGGGTAATGTCAGTTGTCCCGTCTTCATATTGACCACCAGAATCGACCAGATAAATTTCGCCAGCGTTTAAGGTTCGGTTGCTTTGCTCGTTAACGCGGTAATGGGGAAGGGCTGCATGAGGACCCGAAGCTGAAATTGTATCAAAGGATATCTCCTTTAATTCACTTCCCATTTCCTCGGCATTGGAAATCCGTATCTCTTCCAGCTTTTTGGCTGCATCAATCTCGGTTAAGGAGCCTGACGCCTGATTATCCAGCCAGCACAAAAATTTGCACATGGCGACGCCATCGCGGATGTGTGCTGCCCTTGCACCCTTGATTTCGGTTTCATTCTTGATTGCGCGTGGCAGGATTACCGGGTCACGGCCATGAATGATGTTGCCGCCAGCTTCCTTGATTATATTTGCAAGTCCTACATGGATGCGATTTGGATCGCATAATATCGATTTGCCATCAGCAAGCTTTTTGAGGCTTGTAGTTAAACTTTCCGGCTCATGCAATTCAGCCAGTGTTGCAAGTGTATTTGTTTCTTCCTCACCCAGTTTCCTGTTTTCCATAAAAAGCAGTGGCTTGCCGCTCGCTGGTACAATTGAAAACCCCAGTGCCAATGGATTGTGTATGACGTCATTGCCACGAATATTAAACAACCAGGCCAAAGATGCAGGGTCTGTGAGCAGGGTATGGTCACAGTTTTCATGTTTGATCAGATCTTGAATTTCCTGGATTTTCTCATTGGCTGGTTTGCCTGCATTTTTGACAGTATGGAGGCTTACTTTTCCTGCAGGTTTTTCCGGCTGGTCCTTCCAAACTCGGTCTATCAGATTATCTACGGGCTGAAGCTTGCAGCCAATCAGTGCCGCGATTTTTTCATAGGCCTTCATTTGATTGATGGTAACCAGCATGGGATCATATCCAATCACATCCTGATCGCCCATGTTTGATTTTAACCACTGATCAGGCGGGTTTTCAGTCAGGCTTTCTGGCGTGAAGCTGGTTTCTTCTATTTGTTCGCGCACCTGTACGGTATATCGACCGTCAGTGAATACAATTGCCTCTTTCAATGTTGCAATGCAAAAACCTGCTGAACCGGTAAAGCCTGTCAGCCATGCCAGTCGTTCGGCGCGCTCTGGCAAATATTCGTTTTGGTGTTCATCAGCATGGGGAACGAGAAATGCGGTTACACCTTCGTTTTTCATTTCCGCTCGCAAAAGCTTTAGTCTCTGCGGCCCTTCAGACCCTTGTGATGTTGAAACGAAACTTTGAAACATATTTCCTCGCTGTTGGTCTTGCATTATTTCAGTCTTGCATAAAACGCATGGCTCCAATGCGTTTGACTACCTACCTAAAAGTTTTTGCATAGCTTATATCCTAATCATCGGAAGCAACAACTGCTACCGAATAAACAGGAGACTATGCAAATGTCTATTTTTTCAAAACTGATGAAGTCACGCGAAAAGCAGGCAGAACTTAGCGTTCATGCTTACCTGTCACAATTCGATGATGCAACACTGTCTCGTATTGGCTACAATCGCAAAAACCTCAAAAAAGGTGGTCAGATTAATCATTTCCTCTAAGACCACCTTGGAGATGCGTTAAAAATGGGCGGCCAATGGCCGCCTTTTTTGTTTTCAAGTTTTCTCAAATACCAGAATCAACCAGCCATCTCTTATGTGGGAATGCGTGAGAGGAAGGCCTTGTAGTCTGAAGCTTGCTATGATTGGAGTTCGTTGGTGAGGCAAGAGGCCTGACAGGATGACAGTTCCCCTCGGTGCCGTATGAGCCACAATGTCCACTGCCATTTGTTGCAAGGGTCTTGCCAGAATGTTTGCAATGACAAGATCAAAGGGAGCTTGTTCATGAATTCTTCTGTGTGTGAAGCCTGTTGAGGTAAGGCACTCAATGTGCGCCTGGACACCATTTTGCTTGCAGTTGAATTTTGCAGTTTGTGTTGCAACAGGGTCAATATCCGTTGCCATTACAAAGCATGGCATGGCCTTGGCTGCTGCAATTGCCAATACGCCGGAGCCTGTGCCCAAGTCCAGCACATTGCGAAAGGTTCGTCGTTTGATAACGCGGCTCAGCATATCCAGACACCCGGCCGTAGTGCCATGATGGCCAGTGCCAAAGGCAAGGCCTGCATTGACATGAATTGCAATTTCGTGCGGGGCAGGAATGTGTTTTTCATGGCTGCCATGAACAATAAAACGGCCAGCCCGAACAGCTGTCAACTCCCTGAGTGTTTCAGCTACCCAGTCCTTGTCTTCGAGATCATCGCGATCAAAGTTGATCCTGATATTGGCTTCACTGGCAAGTCGCTGCATTCTTGCGTGTGTTTCTTCTGCAAGCTCAGTGTTGCAGTAAACGGCGATTTCCCAATTCACCGGGTTTTCCAGATCCTCAAAACTGGAAACCGGAAAGCCATCTTCCTCAAATTCCACCTCGAAGATTTTTTGAAGAGAAAGTGCAACTGATTTTTCTATCTCAGCACGAAAACAGGTCTGGGTCATCTTGCTATGTGTCTTTCAAATGAAAAAGCCGGAAAGTGGTAACTTCCCGGCTTTTGTAACGTAGCTTGCAAGGAGATTAAAGCGCGTCTTCGCCTGCTTCACCTGTTCTAATTCTAAGTGCATTTTCCAGATCAAAGACAAAAATCTTGCCGTCTCCGATTTTGCCCTGACCAGCAGCGCCACGAATGGCTTCTACTGCCTGATCAGCTGTATCGCTTTTTACAGCGATTTCCACCTTGATCTTGGGTACATAGTGGATGGCATATTCTGTTCCGCGGTAAATTTCGGTATGGCCTTTTTGGCGGCCATAACCCTTTACCTCGGAAACTGTCATGCCATCGACGCCGATATCGCTCAAAGCCTCACGGACAGCATCCAGTTTGTGCGGCTGGACAATTGCAACAATCATCTTCATTTGATTTATCCTTTCAAGGGACAGGTTACAGGCGATAGGCAGTTTCGCCGTGATGGCTGAAATCAAGTCCTTCTGTCTCTTCGTCGTCACTTACTCTCAAGCCTACGAGAGCCTTTGTAACCATGACAATGATTACTGTGGCGACAGCAGAGAAGACTGCAACTGAAACAACACCAGTCAACTGTACCATGAATTGGCTTCCGGCGCTAACATCTCCAAGGCCTGTTCCGCCATCACCAACATTGGCAAGGAACGCTACCAGTAGAGTACCGGTTGCACCGCCAATGCCGTGAACGGCCAGAACGTCGAGTGAGTCATCGATGCGCATTTTATGACGAACCAGATCAACTGCAAAGTAACACAATAGACCACCAACAAGGCCGAGAATTACACCGCCCAAAGGTCCGACTGATCCGGATGCAGGTGTAATGGTTGCAAGGCCTGCAAT